>JABSRS010000535.1 GCA_013214885.1 Gammaproteobacteria bacterium | reverse complement strand
GAGTCAGAAATTTATGAATGAGACAGTAGAAGAGTTATTTGATGAGGTGAAACGTAAGCATTTCGATATTCTAGTGGAGGTCGAAGAAGAGTTGCTGGCTTATAAGTGTGTTTAGAACTGGAAGTTAATGGGACGTTGATAATTCATAGAACTAATGTTGAAACTAGTAAGATGGGATGGTCGCCCGAGGATAGCGAATCAGTTCCAGTTGTTTGATGATTATCTAAAGTCAGCGGCAATGGTTCACTACGATTAATAATGGTGAGTTCTTTACCCAGAACTTCAACACCGCCAGTGCCCATATCTTTATTGATTTGGCCTTCAGGGCGTGGACGAACCAACCCTTTAATTGAGACACAAAACTCAGCACGTAAGCTATTGGCTAATTCAAATGTTTCTTTTAAATCTGGATCATATACCACTTGAATTACGCCTTCACGATCACGAAGGTCAAGGAATATTACCCCACCTAAATCGCGACAACGATTAACCCAACCTACAAGTTCAACTTCTTGACCAATATGTGATTCATTTAGCTTACCGCAATAATGACTGCGCATTTAATTACTTCCTGATAAACGCCCGACAGGGCTTTTGACTTTAATGGTCGCTATTATAGAGAAAAATTTTGCAATAGGTAAGTAACAAAATACCTTTGATTAAAAATCATTGGGATTAACTCAAATGTGGGCAAAAAATCAACCGTGCTAACGAAAAGAAACACGAGTGATGTTATCTAAACTTTTATTGTTTTTTTCAACATACATTCGCTGATCGGCAATTTTTATCAATTGTTCAAACGTTGTACCATCCTCAGGAAATACAGCCCCACCGATGCTACAAGAGACCTTAATTGAGAAGTTTTCAATAATAATCGGATGTTTATACAGGCTGCGAACCATTTTAGTAATGGCTTCACTGCCCTGCTGTGAATCATTTAATGATGCTAAAACAATAAACTCATCACCACCAAAGCGCGAAACAAAATCTTGATGGCGTAAATGGTTACTTAACCGACGACTAAACTGGATCAGCAGAATATCTCCGACGTCGTGGCCATAGGAGTCATTGATTGCCTTAAAGCCATTTAAGTCAATAAATAAACATAATAATCGTTCATCCCGTTGATGGTGAGAAAGTAGTTTTTCTTTGATTGCTTCTTTTAACTGTGCCCGATTGGGCAACCCGGTTAATTCATCATGTTTGGCTTGATACTCAAATTTACTTTGTAACTGGGTCCGGAGCTTTATCTCATTGATTAACCGTTTATTCCAATACACAAAGCAGAAAAATACGCCGAATAACAAGATTGAAATAGGAATGATGAAATCAATTAACTCTCGGTACTTTGCTTCCACGGTTAAAGAATACTTAAGCCATTGTTCAAACAACGTTAGACGCTCAGTGGCGGTGATTTTTAACACCGCCTTATCAAAAATATTGACTAACGGTTGCCAATCATTTCTGATCGCAAACCTTGGATTGGCTAAGGGTACCGAATCAATAATATTGATGGTTAAATTACTGTAGGTATTCTCTCGAATTTCTTGAGCGGCCATTAAAATATTGCCGATATAAACTTGAGCATCACCATCCGCCACTGACTTTACACCGCGCGCCACGCTATCAACTTCAACTAATGAAGCTTGTGGTAACATCTCTTGGAGATACTGGCGATAACTACTATTAGCATTTATTGCAATCACCTTGCCTTTCATCTCGGTTAAATTAAGGTAAATTTCACCATTGCGGCTGATTGCGGCGATACTGGAATCCCAATACGGTTGGGTTAAATTCAAATTCCCCCAATGACTCGATTGCTCATACACAGATGATATAACGTCAACGTCATTACTATATAACGCGGCTAGCAACTTACCCGCAGCAGGATAAGGGTGAAAAGTAAACATCAGTCCCGTTTTATCTGCTATTAAGTCTAATGTGGTCCGGTTGATGCCTTCCATATTATTGTGTTGATTGATAAATTCAAATGGTGCACGAGCAGCGACATAACCAAAGCGAACATTAGGATTATCACTAATCCAGTTAGTTTCATCC
>JABSRS010000534.1 GCA_013214885.1 Gammaproteobacteria bacterium | reverse complement strand
AGAAGACAAGAATCGCGTGAAGAAACTGTGCAATCGGGACTGGATCAATCTGGTCAATTGATTAATGTAATTGGTATAATATTTTTTTAGATTTAAATGCTGTGCATGGAACACCCGATTGATAATAATAGGTGCTTTCACTTATTTCAAAAACACGACATAACTCAGTAACCGAAAACTCGTGATGTGCCATCTTGAGCCTAATAATCAGCTGAGGTTGCTGTTTTCCAGGATGAAGAAGGCTGCAGCCTTTTTTAATATATCATTGTCCCTTTGGGCACGTTTCAGTTGCTTTTCAAGCTCTTGAATCCGCTGATGCTCTGGTGTTAACGCCACTTTATTGTTAGGAGTCTTACCTTTTAATTCGTTGATGTATTGTCGCTTCCAGCGTGAAACTGCCGATTGGCAGGCACCTGATATTTCCATGATCTGCAAGATAGAATATCCATCATCGACCATCAATTTAGCGAATTCTAATTTTTATTCTTTGGTTACTTTTATGCGTACTTTCATTTTCTTAATGTCGGTCATTTTATATTCCTAGAGTTACTTATTTTACGCTATAACTCTCTCCAATATTATTAGACCACTTTAATTACTGGTTAACGTAGTCAGTAGAGCCGCTGCATTAATTTGCAGCGGCTTTTTCGCGTCTAGCGTTTAATTTAAAAGCAATGGCCGGTAAGATGCCACAGGTTTTAAAGGCCTGCCGCTGACGAAGTCGTTGCAACATAGTTGAAGGTCACGAGAAAGGTGAGTGTCAGTGCCACGGTAATCCCCCCACAAAGTTATTTCAACCAGTTTTGAGGAAGTAACCCACGTTGCTTTAAGCCATTAACTCCTTGGAGCCCACCTGTATGTATGGCGACTACAGTACTGTTTTCGGGAAAATATCCTTGTTTCATCAGTTCAAATACGGCATAAAACATTTTACCACTGTAAATGGGTTCAAGTTCAATCTTGGTTTCATTATGGAATTGTTCAATGAAGCTGATTAACTCTGGTGTGATCTTGGCGTAACCGCCGAAGTGGTAGCCATCAATAAAATCCCAATTGTCGTTAGTGATATTACATTGTTGTACCAAGGTGTTGATTAAATCTTTTAAGTAAGCAGCGCCCTTCAATACAGGCACACTAACTATTTTTGTATCAGCGGTTGCCCCACAAATTAATCCGGCGGTGGTTCCACCACTGCCGCAAGGGGTGCAGACAAAGTCAGGCGCTATGTATATAAGCTCGTTAAGTATTTCGCTAACCCCTTTCAATGCCGTAATATTAGTGCCGCCTTCTGGGATGATTAGCGCGTCGGGATAGCTGAGTTGAAGACCCTGCAAGTATTCTGGATCGTGGCGTTTTTTATATTCTAGTCTAGAGACATATTTTATTTGCATCCCCCAAGCTTTAGCGTCAGCAATAGTAGGATTGTCTAAGTCTTCTTCGCCCCTAATTATCCCGATGGTTCGGAATGAGTTAAGTTTCCCTGCTGCGGCAAATGCGTGAATGTGGTTTGAATAAGTTCCACCAAAAGTTAATAATGTAGAAATATTGTTTTCTTTTGCGACTATTAGGGTATATTTCAACTTACGCCATTTATTACCCGAGATTAGTGGATGAATCATGTCATCTCGTTTAACGTAGAAGTTAATGTTATATTTGTTGGTTAAATGAGTGACGACCTTTTGTAAAGGAGAATTGCCCTGTTGAGTAATCAATTTTCATAACACCTTAATAATTAACATTGGTTGCTATTGCAAGTCTATCATTTTTTGGGATAATGGTAGCTTTTGTATTTTCACTGTTTCAAGGATGTTTAAAGTGCTGCGCAATTTTTTTGCTCGTAAAAAAGCCAAATCAAATCGACGTCTTAGTATTGTTTTACAATCAAGCAGTATTACTGTGGCTGTCGTTTCACCAGATAATGTAGCGGTAAAACAATTACCAATCAAAGATGGTAATTACCTCGATGCGATTAACCAGCTCGACCAAGAATTAAGCTTTGAACAAGGTGCATGCCAAATTGTGTTAGCTCACGGTTTATATCAGACAGCCCAAGTTGATAATCCTAA
>JABSRS010000533.1 GCA_013214885.1 Gammaproteobacteria bacterium | reverse complement strand
AAATGCCGATTGAGCCGTTAAATAATATTATGAAGGTAACAGCTAGGATGGGCGAAACTGTCGAGAGCTATTTGGACGGCAGGCAATAATTGATGCGCAGCGATTCGCGGTTCTTAAAACAGCGCAGCAGCCTATACCGCCATCGACTTTCTTGATACTCGCTGGGCGATGCTCGTTGAAATCGATCGTGAAGAGGTGTTACGCCCAGTGTATACGCTAAGCAATTTCTTATTGATTAGCGGCATCATCATTGCGTTGGTTATTTTTGTACTGGGTTATATGCTCGCCACCGATATTTCACAGCCGATTGTCGCCATGACGCGGGTAATGAATAAGTTATCAAACAACGAGCTTGGGGTGAACATTTCGGTCAACGAGCGCAAATATGAAATTGGCCACATGGCAAACGCGATGGTGGTGTTTAAGAAATATGCCATCGAACGCGACCGTTTGCACAAGGAGCTTTGTTATGTCATGGATCATGACGCATTGACCACGCTCTTTACCCGAAAATACGCTTTAGATATCCTACCTTCACTCATGGCACAGGCCAAAGAAGATGATACACGCTTGGTTTTGATGTTTATCGATATCGATGATTTTAAGCTGATTAACGATACTCACGGTCACCACGTCGGCGATCGAGTATTAAGCAATGTCGCCACCAATTTGCTCAATTGCGTGCGTAAACATGATATCGTCGCGAGAATTGGAGGAGATGAATTCTTAGTTATATTACCCAATGTACGCAATTTCACCGACAGTCATTCTATTGCCTCTGAGATAGTCGCCTCGGTGCCGATAACCTTGCCCGTACGCGGCGATGATAGTAAATTAACCTTAAGTATTGGGCTGTCGGTTTACCCCGACGATAGCAGTGACATGGCGCAGTTAATGCGCCATGCCGATAGCGCGATGTATACAGTCAAGGGCCGTGGCAAGAACAGCTATACCTACTGGGATAAGGCGCACCACCAGAAAATATAATATAAATCTAGGTAAGTAACTGGTCTGTTTTTTACCACAAGAATTGATTAGGATACCAACTCAGAGTTCCAGCCTGAATCTAAGCGCCTACATCCGTGTAGGCGAGTCATTTATTTACGGATCTAATTATTCTACATCGACCTTTTGTTAAGAAAGAGCAATGACTAAGTCATCATCGATTTAGGAAGCCTTAAAATTTTAAATCATGTGAGTAAAAAAGCCAGTTGGGTTCACCAACTGGCTTGATCAAAATATCAACCTATTTTAAGGTTAAAAATTTAAGACAGTAAGCTTAAAAATTTACTGTAACACTGTTAGAACAAGCACTCGATTCATCACAAATTTGATAAACAAACTGATCACCAACGGCGCGGCGTTCACGATCACGATATATACCGTTATTTTCAACTGTCGCTATTTTCTCGCCGTTACGGTAAACATCAACCATCTCGGAAGGGCTACCTTGCCAAGTGATATCAACACGTAACTTGCCTAAACGAGACTTGTAAGCACGTTTCAGGACTGCCTCAATGTCAACGTTAGACACTGCAACCGTCATCGCCTTACTGCTAGTGTGGCCAGCCGCATCGGTAACAGTTAAAGTTACGTCATAGCTACCAGTTTCTGCATAGGTGTGCGTCGGGTTTTGAGCCGTTGAACTTGAATCGTCACCGAAATCCCAGCTCCAGTTAGTAATATCACCATTGACATCGGTACTTGCGTCAGAGAATTCTACCGCCAGATAATTAGCAGAAAATTCAAAACCAGCTGTCGGCGCGGCAGGAGCCACATCGCCAATACCTGTGAAAGTTACCGACCAATTATTTAGCGTGCCAGTATCTTCTGCAGCAACATCTTTGACGTTCAGAGTCCAGTCGCCTAAGGTTGATTGACCATTAAAAGCGGCAGAGCTATAACTTTGATCGATAACATCAGCGTTACCGCCAGCCTTGTTATGCAGTGTTGCTGTCGTACCAGCTGGCGAGGTTAGAGTTACGACTAAATCACCAATCCAACTATGACTGATATTTAGATATGTATTTGAACCAAATACAGTAATATAATCTGAGATTGTGATAACAGATATTAC
>JABSRS010000532.1 GCA_013214885.1 Gammaproteobacteria bacterium | reverse complement strand
ATCGTGTCTGACAACTTGTCTGATAACAAATTTGTTCATGATTTAATGCCGTTATCGCTACATGAATATCAAATAATTTGGCAGGAATATTAAAAGTGGGTCATAGCAACGTATCAATATATTGCTGAAAATCAAGCTGTTTGCTATAAGCGCAATCGGGATATTGAATTTAAAAGTCCAGAGAAACCTAATGACTATATTCATTTAAATCATGAAAGATGGTTGAAAAGTTGCTTAGAACTTTTAGCCGAGAATGATGAAAAATCTCAGCTATCTCCCTATAATATCGATAATAGTCATTATCTAATTTTTGGTTATTTACTTGCTGATAACGCAACGGTAAACAATGCGCGGTCATTAATTGTGTCTGGCGACAATAGTAAACAAACAATTGTTGTGGATAAACAAATGCTTTGGCTAGAGAAACTCGATCTTAACGAGCAAGGTCGAAAACAATATTTATCTGAGCCGGAACTGACTCACTTAAACAGTGTTTTTCTAAATATAGATGACGCAGTAACAAATCCAGAAGAAATCGCTGGCAAACGAGAGTTATCTTTCATTACGCCCTACATATGTGAGCCTTAGAGACTGTATTTTGATATTATTCCATAAATTGATGATAGGTGTTGGTGGCGCTATAAGCCCGCAGATACTTGCCTCGGACAGGCTTATTTGTTTCATTACGATTAGGGCTTGACCCTTCATATTCCCATGGTATAAATTTAACCAACTACAATAAATAAGTGAATTTAAGCAATGGCACATAAAGATGATTATTCTGTAGCCGCAGCAATAAAACGTGAGATCCAAAGAGATTATGCAAGGAATCGATTCAAGCTTGATGCTGATCGTGTTAGAGGTTGTAGGTATGGGCCGATTCGTCGGTCTAAAAATCCACTTGTTAAAATGATTCCCCGTTAACTTACTTATTCTATTGCTTAAGAATTATTTAAGACCACTGGTCCCTGACTTGAATATGATGCCATTATTATCGAAAGCTCAAAGATAAGTAATAGATTAAATTTAGCGATCGGCGTCAAGTTTTTAATCAATTATTTTAGGTCCGGACAGACGGTTAAATGAACTTTTTAAATCTTTCTCAACACTCTTCATAAACTCAGCCTGTGCAAAGCCAGTTCCTTTGCGTTTCATATCGATATAGCACTGGCTTGAACGGTCTGCTTGATTTATTAAGTTCGCGATACTATTTCTAATACTTGGAACAGCAGGTCTCTGTAATGTTCTTATTCTATAAATCAACAACTTAATATCGTTGCGAGATTCGCCCTTTGGTGCTAAATTACATCACTAAAATGAATTGGGAATTAAAGTCATCGAATATCAGTCAGATTTTTATGACTGCCCCATCTTGACTATTTTAAGGCAAATTCTAACGTTGATCCATTAGAGTGCCGTCTCGCAATATAACCAAAACTTTAGTATTTTAAAAAAGGAATTATAATGAACAAAGATAAGTCAAATCAAAATCAAGAGCGGGGTTCAAAGGGGGGAAGTGCTGGTGCTAATAATAGAAATTCGCGAGTAAATCAAAGTGGTAGGATGGAATATATTTCAGATTCAACTATTACAGCCCACTTCTCACCACCTAAAAAACCAACAGGTAACGATGGTTCTAAAGGGGGGAAATAACCCTCTCTGTCAGACTTGTTGTCGCGCTTAATATTTAATCATTAAATTAAGTAGAGGGTGTGGAGTAACAGTGAAACATTATGCAACACAAAGAAAAGAATCGGCACTTCAGAAGATGATGCCACCTAGTAATATACCGATCACCAAATTATCTATGGAGATGGGTATTGCTGAATCAACCTTGTATAATTGGCGTAAACAAGCAGTTAATAAGGGGCATCTAGTGCCAGGTGATGGAAAGAATGCTGAACAATGGTCTTCAGCAAATAAGTTCTCGGTAGTGTTGGAAACAGCGTCTTTAAATCAAGCTGAATTGGCGAAGTCTTGCCGTAATAAAGGTCTTTACGCAGAACAGATAGTAGCTTGGAGAAGTGCTTGCATGGATGCTAATGCCAATGTGAAAGAGCAAGAGAAAGCCTTCACCATTGAAGCAAAAAAAGACAAAAA
>JABSRS010000531.1 GCA_013214885.1 Gammaproteobacteria bacterium | reverse complement strand
GCAGTGGATCATTAGCGGCGGTCATTTCTCAAGACGCTAGCCTCGCGTTAGTGTCATCAAATGCCCACGGCTTGTTACTATGGGATTTAAATACTAATGCCCAATTACATCGCTGGAGCCAGGGTGACAACAATTTAGTATTGTTTACCGATATATCGCCTAATAACAAATACGCACTTAGTAGCGATAAGACTTCATTCGTGGTGTGGGATATAGCGACCGGCAAAGCGATCATTTATTCAAAAGTCAGAGAATCGGCAATTCGTGATATTGCGATTGCTAATAATGGTGATTTGTTAATCGGCAAAGTGAACGGCGTGGTGGTTCACGTTAATATATTTACCGGTCGAAGGATTGAATTTTTAGGTCACAGTGAAAAAATCAATAGCATCGACATTTCCCCCAATGGCCGTTACGCACTAACAGGGTCAAATGATTACAGTGCGTTATTATGGGATACCAAATCAGCCCAGGTATTACACCGATTTATTCATCCAACTCGTGTATCGAAAGTGGTGTTAGATCCCCAAGGGCGTTATGCATTTACTGCTGATAGTACTAAGTTATCGGCGATTTGGGATCTAAAAACAGGCAAAGAAGTAAGTCGACTACAATACCCGTCACGCTCACGAATATTTAGTGCCGTGCGCTTTAGCAACGATGGCACACAGCTATTCACCGGCAACCCAGGTCGATTATTAAATCGTTGGGATATTGCTACGGGCAAACAATTACAACAATGGCAAGTACAGCCACGAGAAAATACTAGACCACCCAGTTCGGTTATTTATTCCATTGGCGAGACCAAATCAGGTAAACTAGTCACTGAGAGCAGCTCTGGTTTTGCAGAGTTTTGGAGTGTTAAATAATGCACCCAATCAGTCAATTGAGGTATTAATGAAAGACCACGAACAGCAAAGGCTTACCGAATTAGAAATGAAAGTAGCTTTTCAAGAAGATACAATAAACGTGTTAAGCGATGAAATTGCGACACTCAACGAAGCCGTCGATCGCCAACGCACTCAAATGGAGTTCTTATTCACTCGTCTTGGTGAAATGAACCAAGAGCCATCAGGTTCGCAAGCACCAGAACCACCACCGCCACATTACTAACTCTGGCACTCAGGTTAAGAGTTACTCGGGGGTAAACATCCCAATCACCTGCTCGGGCGTTTGCGCGGCCTTAGCAACTTCATCACTGACCTGAGACTGCTGATGATGACACTCAACACACTCGATTTTTTCTACATCGTTTTCCATAAAAAGCATGATGCTGTCGACTGCCTTACATTTAGGGCAAGTTGCACCAGCGATAAAGCGTTTTTTTCGTTGCTTTGACATCAATGTTATCTCGATTATATTTTGGGCTAAGTTTATCATGTCTACGAGGGTCTGTTGAACTTTTGAGCTTAAATTTTATTCAACTAAAGGTGTTCTGAGCAAGGCATGAGGATTGTGGCCTGGTTATTCCAAGTGAAAGACGAATAAATTGCTGCAAAAATAAGCAACAAAGATCAACAGACCCTAGGCTAACGTGCGATATTACGTTATTATCAGGCCACTTTTATTTAAGATTTATTCACCATGATAGTCATTAAAGATTTGCAACTGCTTCGCGGCGGAAAAACCCTGTTAGAAAACGCTAATGCGACAATTTACCCTGGTACCAGAGTCGGTTTAGTCGGTGCAAATGGTTGTGGCAAATCGAGCTTGTTCGCACTGATCCGCGGTCAACTTTATCAAGACCAAGGTGATTTTTCATTCCCTAGCCAATGGCAAATTTCTTGGGTAAAACAAGAAACCCCAGCCGACAGCACCAGTGCACTCGATTATTGTATTGATGGTGACACTTATTATCGTGAATTTGAACGACGATTAAAAATTGCAGAGCAAGAGGATGATGGCCACGAAATTGCAGAAATGCACGCCGCCATTGATAATATTAATGGCTACAGCGTCGCCGCTCGGGCCGGTGAATTATTGCATGGCTTAGGTTTTAGCGATCAGCAACTATCATCGCCAGTATCAAGTTTTTCTGGTGGCTGGCGAATGCGTCTGAATTTGGCGCAAGCTTTATTGTGCCGTTCCGACTTACTATTA
>JABSRS010000530.1 GCA_013214885.1 Gammaproteobacteria bacterium | reverse complement strand
CACACCCGCTTTAACTACCCAGTTTTCGGCAAAGATTATTTTTGCCTGTAAATAACCAGCAATATTATCCATGTCCATTTCTGGAGTCCACATACGACCATCGACTAACGGCTGGGCGGTGGTATCGTTTAAAATATCAGCGCCATAAATCAGCGTGGTTTCAACATCGTCAAAATCAAACGTGCTATTAAAGTTCAACCGTAAACCAGTTTTTTCCGAGGTGATCATTGATTGACCGCCGACCAAACCTAAACTTTCATCTTTAAATTTTGTGGCATAAAAGAACACGTTTTCAATCTTCTGCCAGTAGGCGTCTGCGGTGAAATCAGTATTAGCAAAAATTTCTATATCACGATATTGTAATTTTGCATTGTGACTGCCACGCGGACCTTGTGGATCACCTGGTACATCAATGTTGTCGACGTTTTTAACGCCATGACTTTTTATACCAGTATTAACATTACCTTGTACAGCAATATAGTCGGTACGTTGTTGTCCTTCAAAATAGTTATAGCTCAATTGAAATGAACGTAAGTCATCAACATAATAATTCAATTTAGTAAAAAGATTATCTGATTTAAAATTAGTTAAACCGTAGGTTAAACCTAGCACATCGCCTTCTGCGTCACGTATTACCCCATTTTCATCACTAACGAGGCTCAGCACATAGTCAAATTTCCCTAAGGTACCGTCGACTGCCAGATCAATACGTCGACCAGCGCTGTCTTCAAATTTTACCGCTGAAAAATTACTGCTAATAGCAACTCGTCCCGATAATGCTTTTTCACTGTTAGCATTTTTGGTGATGTAGTTAATAATGCCGCCAGCGGCACCATTACCGTAGATTGAGGTTGCTCCTTTAATGACTTCAATGCGATCGATTACACTGGGATCCAGTGAACGAATACCTAATTTACCATTACGTAAGGGGGTTGATTGTGGCACGCCATCTATCATTATTAACGCATTTCGCCCACGTAGTGTTTGCCCTGAGTTACTGTTAGTGCCCGTATTTGCTGCCGCCATGCCTGGCACATGAATCGCCAGCATAGTTTGTAATTCAGCCGAGGTTAGCAAATCTTGCGATATGGTTTTATTAGTTATAATTGAAACCGATGCTGGCACTTCATCAATGCTTTCTTGCATACGACTGCCAGTAACAATAACTCGTTCAATATCCGCAACGTCTTTTAATTTTGTTTTCTCCTGAGCATTAACCGTCAAACTGGCACATACAGCAAGGGCGATGAGAGAATAACTTCCAACTTTCATTAGACAATAACCTTAGTAGTAATAATAAACACAAACAACAAATGAGAGCGCGAATGATAATGATTATGATTTATAAAGCAAGGTAATTTAATCAATTATATTGAATATAAACAGAGCAACATCAATGGTTAGTCAAATATAGGGTAATTTTATGGCTTGCTTTTAGAACACAGAGAAAGGGACACGAAGAAACTGGAAAACTTACAGAGTCGTGGCCAATATTATTTGACCACTTCACACCCCCTAACCAGAACATTATTGTGCGGCTTTGTTGTACGAAGTAGCTGAAGTTAATTCATTGGGGGACCACAGAAATAAACATTACCACTGAGTGTCACGTTAGTTTGCTGTGTCCCGCCGGCATGCTGATTGTAACTTCCTGTCTGACCTGCACGTTGCGTTAATAGATACACCAAATTTCCGCCCATAGCATCTGCTTTATTTTTTATATCATGTCGTGCCCCAGTCTCTAAATCAGCGTTGGATGTAAAACCACCGCGAAAAAAGTCCCCTTGACTACCAGTTACATCACCGAGGAATTTACAATTTTCAGCGCTTGGTTCTTGCAGTGTTAATCGGACTAAAGATGCACTTTCCTGTAGCGGTAACGCACTACATCCGCTGAGTGATAAGAGCGCTAAGATTGGTAATAGTGTTTTCATTTGAATAATAACCTTGTTAATTAATTTTCTAATATTATGGCCAGAATATGGAAAAATACGACATAATAAATGTATCGAAAATGTAGCCCGCAACCGTTATTTCTTACACTTTTCATACAGACACGTTGTTATACCAATTATATTAAAAAGGTGATCATTTTTCACGGTTAA
>JABSRS010000529.1 GCA_013214885.1 Gammaproteobacteria bacterium | reverse complement strand
TAATTCAGTTTTTCGGTACTGATCTGTCCAACGGACGACTTGTCGGTGAAAGTAATCGCCATGAGAGCCATAATCAGCCAGACCACAATCGTTAATATCAACACTATGTAATGCCACAAGCGTTTTGTTCATTGCATCGTACATAGCAGCTCTTGTTTCATTGTTATCAATTTCTTTTAAATTGGCATTCCAATAAACCTGACCTTGACAGTATTCCATAACATAGAACATTGAACCTATGATAGATGTGTCTTCACACAAGTGATAAACCTTAGCCACAGGTACATCGGTATCTTTAAGCGCAGATAACACTTTATATTCACGGTCTACCGCATGTGCCGACTTTAGTAATTTACCCTCAGGTTGGCGACGTAATACGTAAACGCCCGACGTTGCCGACACTTTAAACGTAGGGTTTGACTGCCCGCCTGGAAACTTTTCCAATGACATTGGGCCTTCGAAATTTTTTACGTTCCGTTCTAAATATCGAGTTAGCTTTTTAATATCAGAGGGTATAAATTGTGGCATAGCATTAATTCTCTTAATTTGATTATCGGCAATAAAACTTAAATGGTTTTTAGCCATTAACAGTGTTCGAACATCGTTTTTGTCTAAGCTGTTTACTGGCCATAACGTTTTGCTAAATCACGGCCAAGCTGCATCATGTGTACTTGGTCTGGACCATCAGCTAAACGTAAGGTCCGTTGTGCTGCATACATCTGCGCTAAAAAGGTATCTTGACTGACCCCAACAGCACCATGGCATTGTATCGCTCGGTCAATAACATCAAGCGCCATGCTAGGCGCAATAATTTTGATCATCGCAATAAGCTCTTTTGCTGCTTTAGTGCCATCGGCATCCATTTTTTGCGCCGCTTTTAATGTCATCAACCGCGCTTGCTCTATCTGACAAGCAGATTTAGCAATATCTTCTCGAATTGATTGCTGTTTGATCATTGGTTTACCAAATAGCGTTCGTTCGTTCACGCGTTTACACATTAATTCTAAGGCGCGTTGAGCCGCACCAATACTGCGCATACAATGATGAATTCGTCCTGGACCTAAACGGCCTTGCGCAATTTCAAAGCCCTTGCCTTCACCAACAATAATATTTTCAATAGGGACACGAACATTTTCAAAGGTAATTTCTGCATGGCCTTCAGGCGCGTCGTCATAGCCAAACACTTTCATTGGACGTACCACAGTAACTCCTGGAGTATTCATCGGTACTAAAACTTGTGACTGTTGAATATAACGATTGTCATTAGTGGGATCTGTTTTGCCCATAACGATTAATATTTCACATTGTTTTCTACAGGCACCGCTGATGTAAAATTTTTTGCCGTTAATCACATAGTCATCACCATCACGAACAATACTTGTTTCTATATTTGTCGCATCGCTTGAAGCAACATCAGGCTCAGTCATGGCAAAAGCGGATCTTATTTCCCCTGCTAACAAGGGCTCTAGCCATCGTTTTTTTTGTGCTTCATTGCCGTATTTGGCAAGTACTTCCATATTACCTGTGTCTGGGGCGGCACAATTAAATACTTCGGGTGCCCATATAACTTGCCCCATAATTTCAGCTAACGGTGCATATTCCAAAGTAGTGAGACCTGCACTGTATTTACCGTAACTTACCGGTAAAAATAAATTCCATAGGCCTTCGGCTTTTGCTTTTGCTTTTAACGCTTCCATCAAAGGTGGCGTTGACCAATTAGTTTCAGCAACTTGTTGATGCATCAATTCTTCAACTGGTAGTATATTTTTTTCCATAAAAGCACTAACACGTTCAATAAGGTTTTGTACCTTTTCGCTATATTCAAAATTCATTGCATTCTCCTATATATTCAGCTCAATTAAGTCGTTTGCACGTGACCCATTTTGTATCACCTGCTAATCATTATTTACTGACGTCTTCAACTTAGTGTCATTAATGCTTTCTTATTAAAGGGCTTAATGTCTGCTATTTTTTCGTCACGAATTTTGTTCACCCATTCAGAATCAACCAATAATGCGCGTCCTACAGCAACCAAATCAAACTCATCGTTATTTAGGCGTTCTAGTAGTGCCTCAATGCCCGTGGGGTTTGAACTGCCCGATAAGTCACTA
>JABSRS010000052.1:8650-12984 GCA_013214885.1 Gammaproteobacteria bacterium | reverse complement strand
TCATCACAAAATACCGAATTACCAGCGGGTTTAATGCTAGGTGCTGGTACTAAGGTCGTTGCTACTCAAAAAGAGTTTTCCCAAGGAAATATGCTGACCACTGAAAACTCACTAGATATGATGATTGAAGGTCCTGGTTTCTTTGAAATTCTCCAGCCAGATGGCAACATTGCCTACACTCGAAATGGTCAATTTATGCTCAACGAAGAGGGGCAAATAGTGACCCCCGGTAGCGGCCATGTGTTGCAGCCTACTATTACCATCCCACCTGATGCTCAAAGTATTACTATTTCGAGTGAAGGCGAAATTTCAGTCAGAATTAACGGTCAGGCAGAAAATACCGTGGTTGGGCAATTAACCGTATCTAACTTCATCAATCCACAAGGACTTGAGCCTGTTGGACAAAACTTGTATCGCGAATCGGGCGTCAGTGGCGCGCCAATTCAAGGAACGCCAGGTGTTGATGGTTTAGGGATGGTACGCCAAGGGGCACTTGAAACTTCAAATGTCAATGTCACCGAAGAGTTAGTAAATTTGATTGAATCACAACGAATTTATGAAATGAACTCAAAAGTGATTTCAGCGGTTGATCAAATGATGAGTTTTGTTACTCAACAACTTTAGAGGCTAAGATAATGAAACTATTATGGTTAGGTTTACTTTTAAGCGTTGGTTTATTGACAGGTTGTAATACAACTGCCATTAAACCAATCGCCGATGATCCTTATTATGCGCCAATCATTCCTGCACCCGTGCCACAAAACGTGATTGCCACTGGGTCATTGTTTAATGATCGCAACCTCAATAGTTTATATGCCGATGTTAAAGCACGAAACGTTGGTGACATCATTGAAGTTATGCTCAGTGAACGGACCCAAGCCAAGAAAAAAGCGGCAAGTGGCAGTAAAAAAGATAACTCATTTACCTTATCGCCATTAACGGCAATGGGTAAGAACGTGACAATCAATGGTAATACTATTGATTTAGGGCTTAATCAAACCAGTTCATTTACTGGTGAAGCCGATGCTGATCAATCAAATAGTTTAACGGGCTCTATTTCAGTCAATGTTATTCAAGTACTGACCAACGGTAATTTATTTGTTCGTGGCGAAAAATGGATCACTATTAATAACGGTGATGAGTTTATTAGGCTCACTGGAATGATCCGCCCACAGGACATTAGTGCTGATAATCAAATTAAATCGATTAAGGTAGCAAACGCCAGAATTCAGTATTCAGGGACAGGATCTTTCGCTGATACACAAAAAATGGGATGGTTGGCACGATTCTTCAATAGTAGTTGGTGGCCGTTGTAGGTCGTCAAATATTCGTCAGGTGAATCATTATGAAAAATATCAACGTAATCGCATTAGTTATCTTAGCAATTGTGACATTATTGGGTAATGTTAATGAAGCTAATGCTCAAAGAATCAAGGATATAGCATCTGTTCAGGGCGTGCGCTCTAATCAGCTTGTTGGTTATGGTTTAGTGGTTGGTTTACCTGGCACTGGCGAACAGAGTCCGTTTACTGATCAAAGTTTTATCACCATGTTACGTAATTTTGGCATATCAATGCCTGCTGGGGTCAAACCTAAAGTCAAAAATGTGGCAGCCGTGGCAATTCATGCCGACCTTGCCGCTTTCACTAAGCCAGGACAAACCATCGATATTACGGTGTCGTCAGTTGGTAGCGCTAAGAGCCTGCGCGGTGGCACATTATTGAGAACCTTCCTCAAGGGACTTGATGGCAATGTGTACGCTGTTGCTCAAGGTAGCTTAATGGTGTCGGGCTTTAGTGCTGAGGGTGCCGATGGGTCTAAAGTGATTCAAAACACCCCGACAGTGGGTCGGATCCCTAATGGCGCAATTGTCGAACGCGAAGTGCCTAACTCCTTTGCTCAGGGCGATTTCATTACTTTTAATCTACACCACTCTGATTTCTCAACCGCCAAACGCTTTGCTGACGTCATCAATAGTATTTTGGGTGACGAAATAGCCAAGCCACTCGATGCAACTTCGATTCGTGTCAGTGCGCCGCGTGATGTTTCACAGCGAGTGTCATATTTAGCGACCTTAGAAGAATTTGAAGTACAACCAGCATCGGGCGCAGCAAAAATTATTGTTAACTCCCGTACTGGTACTATTGTGGTCGGTCAGCATGTTCGACTAATGCCAGCGGCTATCACCCACGGCTCACTAACGGTAACCATTGCCGAAAGCCCAATTATTTCACAGCCAAACCAACTTGCTGGTGGCGAAACCGTCGTCGCAGGTCAGTCGGTAATAGATGTTACCCAAGATGATTCGCGGATGTTCAAATTCGCCCCCGGTACTACACTTGATGAACTTGTTCGAGCCGTGAACTTAGTGGGTGCTTCACCATCAGATTTGATGGCGATATTAGAGGCTCTTAAACAAGCTGGTGCGCTTCACGGCGAACTGATTGTAATTTAAGGAGCTACTAATGGATAATTTATCAAATACCTTTGGCCGTCCTCTTGCAAGCAGCTACCAAGATAACTTTCAAGATGTTGCTTCGCTCGATAATTTACGTAAAGAAGCCCAGCAGGATGAAGGCAAAGCACTGGAGAAAGTGGCTAGAAAGTTCGAAGGTATTTTCATGCAAATGCTGCTAAAAAGCATGCGCGAAGCCAATGCCGCTTTTGAAACCGAAGATTCACCATTTAGTAGTGCTGGCACTAAAATGTATCGTGATATGCACGATCAGCAAATGGCCCTTGATCTTAGTGAGCAGGGTAGTCTTGGTCTAGCCGATCTAATTGTTCAACAATTAGGTCAAAAAGATGGCAACTACATGCCAGCGTCGGCGCTGCGCACTCAGGGTTTAGATCTTGCTGTATCAGCCAACAAGATTCAAACTGCTGAATCAGCACCGACCAAGCAAATCACTTCCTCTGAGCCGGCTGATACTAGTTCAGTAATAAAACCAGCAATCAAGTTTGACTCGCCACAAGATTTTGTTGACAAATTAATGCCATACGCAAAGAAAGCGGCACAGATCCTTGGCGGTTCGCCTAGTGTTTTGATTGCGCAAGCCGCTTTAGAGACTGGTTGGGGTCAAAAAATTGTCGTTGGCAAAAATGGTGACTCAAGTTTTAATTTATTTAACATTAAAGCGGACAAGCGCTGGCAGGGTGAACAAGCCAGTGTTAAAACCATAGAATTTCGTGAAGGCGTTGCGGTGCGTGAGAATGCCAAGTTTCGAAGCTATGATAATGTCGAACAAAGCTTTAATGATTACGTTGGTTTTATTAAAGATTCCCCCCGATATCAAGATGCCATGTCAAAGATTAGCAATCCGGCAAGCTTTTTGCACTCTTTACAACAAGCAGGATATGCCACCGATCCCAATTATGCAAAAAAGATCATTGGCGTACTCGAGCAAGTTACTAAATTAGCTAAATAAGACTGATGTGGTCATCAATTTAGTTTGGGACTTGCAATATCCGATTTTTTTGATTGTGAATTGATTTTTAAGGAATGCTGTTATGGGCGTTGATTTATTACAGTTAGGTGTTAGCGGCTTGTTGTCATCACAACAGCAGTTGTCCACTACAGGTCATAACATTGCCAATGTTAATAACGAAGGCTATTCACGCCAGCGTATTATTCAAGAAACCACCAATCCTTTTCGCTCTGGCAGCGATTTCATGGGCACTGGTAGTAAAATCAAAGAAGTGCAGCGGGTGTTTGATCAATTTCGTTATAATGAAGTGGTTTTCAATCAAATGACTAACAGTGGCGCTCAAACCATGGCCAATAAGTTAGGGCGATTAGATGAAACCATGTCACTGATTGGTCCTAATATTACTAAGTCCCTTAATGATTTATTTGCAGCGGTTAACTCGTTGGTTGATGTTCCTGGCGATATTGGCTTACGTGAAGTGATGTTAGCCAAAGCCGATACACTGGCTCAAAATGCCCAATCAATGCAACGGACTTTAGGAGCTGAATATAGCGCAGTTAATGATGATTTAGAAACATCGGCAGAGCGGGTGACAGCTATTGCCACGCAACTGGCACGGATTAACCGCGACGTAGTTACGGCATCTGGCGGTGGTGGTTCGCCTAACGATTTACTCGATAAGCGTAATAGCTTACTGACCGAACTCGCTGAGTTTACTAAAGTGACCACGGTGCCAACTCAAGATGGTTCACTCAATGTCTATATTGCTAACGGTCAAACCTTAGTGACAGCAACCACTAGTTTTTCGGTAAAAACCATCGCAGGCTCGCCAGATCCACAACAATTACAAATGGTGATTGAATCGCCAAGTGGCGCCCAACAAAAAATTGACGGTAAAAATATGGG
>JABSRS010000052.1:6117-8640 GCA_013214885.1 Gammaproteobacteria bacterium | reverse complement strand
GCGGCACTATTGGTGCACTGATTAACTATCGTGACGGTGCGCTTACCGAAACCATCAACAAAGTCGGCTTAACGGCAATGGCCGTTGCCGATGTCTTTAATACCTCGCAGTCTCAAGGGATCGATCTAAACGGGTTAACTGGGCAAAATTTATTTAAAGACCTTAATAATAGTGATGTTGTGGCACAGCGTAGTCTTGGTGCTACTGGTAACCCAGGAACCTTAGTGGGCGGGGTCGAAATAACCGATGTTAATCAGCTGAGCAGTGATAATTTTCAACTTGATTATTCGGGCGGTACTTACACCTTAACTAATTTAAGCAACGGTAAAAAGCAAACCATGACGCTGGTCGCTGAAATACCAGCAGCACTGCCAGGTGCTCAGGCATTCGAAACGACTAACCCAAGTAATGGTTTTGTCTTTAGAGAACTCAGTGGAGTACCTGCCGATGGCGCCCGTTTCGAACTTCAGCCAACTCGTCCCGGCGCGACTAATCTCGAGGTTAATTTAACCGAACCCGAGCAAATTGCGGCATCGTCAATTGCTGAAGTTTATTCATCACCCGACAACGTAAATACCGCGAAACTTGAAGTTATTAGTGTCGGTGATCCGACCATCGTTAAAGCTTCTAGCTTAAAATTACAGGCTTATGAATCGCCTGTGGGAGTATTTAACCTAGCAATGGTCGATGATACTAATACTGTGGTACCCATTACTAAGATGGACGGAACTCCTCTAACTACCTATGGTGGCGGCAGCATTGAGTTTCAAGCAGGCGGGATCATGTTTAAATTAACGGGCGACCCCGTTGGACAAACATCGAACGGCCCAGAGAGTTATGACATTGATTATGCATTTGGCGCTGGCAACTCTAGAAACATGCTATCGATGGCGGGTCTTAATGACCAGAAATTAATGAATGACGGTCGCTCAACCATTGCTGATGTATTTGAGGAATCAGTCACTAGCGTTGGCTCACAAGCCTCGACCGCATTTATCGAGGCTGGCGCGACCAAAACGTTGTACGACCAAGCCATTGCGCGGATGTCAAATACATCGGGGGTCAATCTCGATGAAGAAGCGTCAAATTTGTTACGTTTTCAACAAGCCTATTCAGCCAGTGCGCGGGTTATATCGACCGCCAATGAAATATTCCAAACACTATTACAAGCGGCAAGGTAAGGGGTAAGCAATGAGAATTTCAACCAGTCAGTTCTACAGTAAAAATACTCAGAACATTTTGAACCGCCAGTCTGATGTTAATAGCTCGATTCAGAGTTTATCATCTGGCAAACGCGTCCTAACGGCAGGTGACGATTCCATTGCGGCTAACTCAATTTTAAATATTCGCCAAGAACAGGCGATGACCAATCAATATCGCACCAACATTAATTTTGCCGAGTCACGAATCAATGTTGAAGAAAGCGCATTGCAAGCCGCTGAAAATGTCATGTTTAAAATTAAAGACTTAATTCTTCAAGGTAATAGTATCGGTAATGACGATGGCGCCAGGGGCGCAATCGCCGATGAGCTTGAAGCTCGATTTGACGAATTATTATCACTAGCTAATAGTCGAGATGAATCAGGCAGTCATGTGTTTGGCGGTTTTCAAACGGTTAATCCACCATTTGAGCGTCAATCCGACAACAGCGTAAATTACGTTGGCGACAAGGGACAGCGTTTAACTAATGTCGGTCCTGGGGTGCAAGTTGCGACCAGTGATTCTGGTGACGAGTTATTCTTAAATATTCCCAATGCGGTTGGTGATTTTAAACCGACCTATAGCTTAGTTTCAACAGGTGCTTCAATTGTTGATGAACCCATTGATCGTGCGATTGTCTCTAGTGCGACTATTAGCGACCGTACAACTTATATTAAAGACGATTACACCATCGACTTTACCAAAAATGCTACCTCCGGTGATATCGAAGTGACAGTGTACGACTCGAGCAATACGGCGGTGTATCCGACTGCGCCTTATGTTGCCGGTGAACCTATTAGCTTTAATGGTGTTGAAGTGGTGATAACTCGTCAACCACAAGATGGCGATAAGATTGCCCTAGCCCCTCAAGACAGTGTTGATGTGTTCACCACTATTGAGCAAGCGATTGATTGGATGCGCTCGCCAAATGGTACTGGAGTTGATGAAGCCCAGCGCCAAATAGATATCGGTCATATCATTGGTAATATCGATAGCACTCAAATTAAGTTTGGTAATGTCCGGGCTGAAATTGGTACTCGCTTACAACTCACCGACAGTCAGCTTGATCGTCACCTCGATTATGATCTAACCTTAGAAAAGTCACGTTCGAGTCTTGAAGATCTTGACATGGTGGCAGCCATTTCAGAATTTGAAAAACAAAAATTGGCCCTTCAGGCGTCACAAACCGCTTTTTCAAAAGTACAAAGTATGAACTTATTAAATTACCTTTAACTTACGCGGTAAAATGTAGGCGGCAATTATTGTCAATATTTAGGCGGCAACCTATTTTCCGCTGGCAAATTCAGCAATCCTCTCCCAAGC
>JABSRS010000052.1:0-6107 GCA_013214885.1 Gammaproteobacteria bacterium | reverse complement strand
AATAAAAAAAACTTAGTCAGTGCTTAAGTCGCTAGTAAGCCCGTCACAACAACGTCTGGTATAAATTAATAAATTTAATAAACAATTTTGTTACATTTGGCACGCTGTTTGCATTTTGTAGGGTAGCTAAGCAGTAACTTTAAATAATTATACCGGCTTGTTGACATCACACGTTGATGCACAGCCATTAACGTGGAGGCTATATCTAATGGCTCTTACAGTACAAACTAATGTAACATCGTTGAACGCTCAACGTAATTTAGGTAAATCAGGCGGGGCACTTGCGACTTCAATGCAACGTTTGTCTTCTGGCTTACGGATTAATAGCGCTAAAGATGATGCCGCCGGTCTGCAAATTTCAAATCGACTGACTTCGCAAATCTCTGGGCTTAATGTCGCTATTCGTAATGCGGGTGACGGCATCTCTTTAGCGCAAACCGCTGAAGGCGCGTTGCAAGAATCAACTAATATCTTGCACCGGATGCGTGATCTTTCCATCCAAGCGGCTAACGGCTCTAACTCACCGTCAGATCGCCGAGCGATTCAAGAAGAAGTCACTCAGCTGCAGCAAGAGCTCACTCGAATCGCCGAATCAACTACTTTTGGTGAACGTAAATTACTCGATGGCTCTTTTGGTACCGAAAGCTTCCAGGTTGGTGCTAAATCATTTGAAACCATTCAAATGGGACTGTCGTCTTTTGCCGCAGCAGATATTGGCTCATACAGTTTGGATATTCAGGGGCTTAATGGTGCCGCAGGAATAGGTTATGGTTCGGTGGGTGTCTCAAACAGTGTCGCAGGTGGTGACCTCGATATTACCAGTTCCGAGGGGACGGTGACTGGCCTCCTTGGTCCAACAGCTAAAAAATTGGCTGAATCGATCAATAACAGTGACTCTTCAACCAAAGCAGATGCCCGAACCTTAACTCGATTAGATTTTTCTGACTTTACCAGTGAAACATCCGTTTCGTTTAAACTCGAAGGTCGTAATAGTACGCCATTACAAATTTCGGCTACCGTTAAAGATGATGATATGGCAGCGCTAGTTAACGAAGTTAATAAAATATCGGGTAAAACAGGTATCACCGCCGAAGTGGTTAAAGGCAATTTTGTGCTAACCAATGAAAATGGCGAAGACATCAAAATTTCCGATTATGTCAGTTCAAAAACTACGACAATGCAAGCGATGGATTATGAGGGAGCCGTAAGATCAGGTACTTACGACCTGACTGGCACTGCGCCAGCGGATAAGGGTGTTGCTACTGGTACTGTACGGTTATCGTCGTCATTAAATTATACCGTTGAAGGTTCGACCACCGCAGTAATGAAAGATACTTCGGTAACATCCGCTAACCTTGACCCTGTTGATGAAATTGATGTTGGCAGCGCGCTTGGTGCACAACTTTCAATCGAAGTGATCGATTCAGCCTTAGCCTTTATTGATAGTACCCGTGCCAGCATGGGTGCGATTCAAAATCGCCTTGAGTCGACTATTTCTAACTTGTCTAACGTGGTTGAAAACAACTCGGCAGCGCGCAGTCGTATTCGCGATACAGATTTTGCGGTAGAAACGGCTATGATGACCAAAAACCAAATCTTGCAACAGGCGGGAACCTCAATATTGGCGCAGGCTAATCAGATCCCACAAGCCGCGGTGCAATTATTGGGCGGTTAATCCGACCTAGTTAGCGGCGGCGAGTTAACCCTCACACCCGTTATCTAATGATATATTCTGCTAGCTGCAATCAAAAAGCTCATCCGAAAGGATGGGCTTTTTGGTTTTCTGTCCTATATATAAGCTGATTAACGATAAGTAGGAGTAAATAAATTTAGTGTCAAAATTTTATTAAAACATTTAAGTTATAAATAACAGTTGGTTAAGGTGGTTCTGGTGTTTTGTTAATAAAAAATCACTAAAAAAACTAAAGTATTCTTTTACGGTGCCGTTAAATTAAATATCAGGGGGCAACCCCACTAATGAATTAACAAATACCAACGTCTAAGTAGACAGGAGAATCATCATGGCTTTAACAGTTCAAACTAACGTAGCTTCTTTAAACGGTCAACGTAATTTATCTAAGTCAGGTGCATCACTGGCTACTTCGATGCAACGTTTATCATCTGGCATGCGCATCAACTCAGCAAAAGACGATGCCGCTGGTCTACAAATTTCTAACCGTTTAACATCACAGATTAACGGTTTGGGTGTCGCACAGCGTAACGCTGGCGATGGCATCTCAATGGCGCAAACTGCTGAAGGCGCAATGCAGGCATCTACTGATATTTTACAGCGTATGCGAGACCTTTCTTTACAATCTGCCAACGGTTCTAACTCTGCATCTGACCGAGATGCTCTGCAAAAAGAAGTTTCTGCACTGCAAACTGAATTAACACGTATCTCCGAGACAACTAGTTTTGGTGGAACAAACCTTCTGGATGGTACTTTTGGTACTAAAAAATTCCAAGTTGGTTCTCAAGCGAACGAGACAATAGCAGTATCTTTAGGTAGCATTGCGGCCAATGATATTGGCAATAATACTAAAGACGGAGCGGGCTCTGTATTTGGTGCTGGAGTTGCTACGGGCGTAGCTATTGGTGGTTCAGGAACTGAGGTTTTAGCGCTAAATGGGCCAAGCGGATCAACGTCTATTACTGCTACGGCAGGCGATACAGCCGACGTAGTTGCTAGTAATATCAATAAAGCAGGCACTGGGATTAAAGCGGAAGCCACAGTCTCTGTTAAAATAGGTAAACTTGATGGAGCTGAGACAGCTACTTTAACAGTAGGTAAAGATACCTTTGATTTAAGTAAATACAATGGTGATTCCAAAAAGCTTGCGGCAGATTTAGGGAAAGCCGGCTATGATGCGACGTTTGACAAAGCGACTAATGAAGTTAGTTTGACTGCTAAAGATGTATCAGGGGTCATGATTGTAGGTACTGCTGCAAGTACAGTAGAGCTTGATGGTTCTGCTGGTATTAATACTGGAGTGATGAAAACTTCTGAGATTAAGCTTACGTCAGCAGACGCTTTTACTGTGTCAGGAACTGGCGTCGGTACATTGCTATCTACTGGCGGTTCTTCAGCTCTAACGTCTGTTGGTAGTGTCGATATCAGTGGTACTGATGGTTCAAAAGCACAGGACGCAATTGCTACTATCGACGCTGCATTGGCTGCTATTGATGGTCAACGTGCCGATTTGGGTGCGGTGCAAAACCGTTTTGCGCACACAATCTCTAACTTATCGAATATCGAGGAAAATGTATCAGCGTCACGTAGTCGTATTCGCGATACTGACTTTGCCACTGAAACTGCGCAAATGACTAAGAACCAAATCTTGCAACAGGCGGGTACTTCAATTCTTGCCCAGGCTAACCAGTTACCACAAGCGGCATTAAGCTTGTTAGGTTAAGGTAGCTATTAGTTAAAGTAGTTAAGGTAGATTAGTAAGCGGCTTTTAATTGTAGCCAGTGCCACTCGCCAGAGTGGCAATTGAAATAAAAGCCGTGAGATAACCGTTGCCTGAATTTTCAGCAACGGTTATTTGCGTTTAATTAGGTAAACCGTAATAATGAACTAATATTGAGTTAAATAGGAGCAGATCATGAGTATAGAGTCATCGATGGCGACTGAGTTTCGCGGTGTAGCGAGTAACCAAGCGATAGCCCCGTCCCGGCAAGATAAAGTCGAATCATCATCAGTACAAGCTGAGCAAGTTTACCATCAGCAAGCACAAAGCCAATCGCTTAAGTTAGAACAGCAGCAACAAGCCACTAAGCAAAGTAATCAACAAACTCAAGAATTGAGCCGTGAACAACTTGAGAAAATGGCGCAAAAGTTGCAAGATTTTGTTGGCTCGCTTAATCGCGGGTTAGAGTTTAGTGTTGATCAAGACTCTGGTCGCGATGTGATTAAGGTGATTGACCGTAATTCGGGCGAAACCGTGCGTCAGTATCCGTCAGAAGAAGTGCTCGATCTGGTTGCTAGTTTGTCAGATACCGCTGGGACTTTTGTTAATACTAAAGCTTAAGAAGTAGTACAGCGTAACGGGGGTTGCCGCTACGATAATTTTTGTTTGTGAGGTAAGTTATGTCAGGAATTTCATTTACGGGTATAGGCTCTGGTATGCCAGTTAAAGATTTGGTTGATGCCTTTGTTAATGCTGAAAAGGTGCCATTTCAACAGCGCTTAAATAAGCAAGGTGCCAAGCTGACCACCAATATCTCGGCCAATGGCGCGCTTAAAAGTTCGCTATCGAGCCTTGCTACCTCACTCGAAAAACTTAAAGATGTTGAAAATTTTCAATTGCGAAAGGCGTCGGGCGGTGATGAATTTATTAAGGTATCATCGGATAAAACTGCTCAAGTCGGTAGTTACGATATTAAGGTTAATAACCTAGCCCAAGCGCACAAAACCATGAGTAATACTAGCTTTGTCAGTGACGCGGCAGTAGGTGAGGGCACCCTTAGTTTTGCCACCATTGAAGATGTCCGTGCTGGCAACAGCGGTTTTAGTATCGAGGTTAATGATACCGACACCTTAAGTGATGTTCGCGATAAAATTAACAGTGCTGCCACTAATAGTGATGTTACTGCCACTATTATTACCGAAGATAATGGTCAGCAGCGCTTGGTCATGGCCTCAAACAGTACCGGTCTTGACAACGAAGTAGTGGTTACTGCCACCGATGGTGCCGGACTCGATGCGACTAACGGCTTGGCTAATCTACGTTCGGCAGCAGTTGCCGATCTTAGCAAAATTGAAGCTGACGATCCGCTCGACCCGCGCGATCCGCTTAATAATAATCTTCAGCAAATAAAGCCAGCTCTTGATGCCTCGATTACCATCGATGGTGTAATCACCTTAACCAGTGCCACCAATGAGTTCGAAAATGCGATTGATGGCATTACCCTGACCGCGCAAAAAGCCCATGATGTTGATGATGATATTTCAACTGCCTCGGTCAGTGAAGACAACTCGATGGTTGCCCGTGAACTCGGGGCTTTTGTTAAAGCTTATAATGAATATTATGATTTGGCTAAAACCTTAGGTAAGGCTGATGGCGAGGGGGCATCAGGCGCGATGGTTGGTGATTCGATGCTCCGTGGTGTTACCTCAAAGCTACGTAACATGTTAAGTGGCTCGTTTGACAGCAACAATGGCAATACCTTGTCATTGTCGCAACTTGGGGTTGAGGCCGATCAATACGGTAAATTAACGCTTGATTCCGACCGCCTAAAAGAGACTCTCGATGCCGATCCTACGGCAGTGCAACAATTTTTTATTGGCACAGATGACAAACCAGGTTTTGCCGCGTCAATGGAGGGCTTGCTCGACAATTACACCAAATCGGGCGGCTTAATTGAAAGCAGGATTGACGGTTACAAAAACCAGCTCGATAAGCTAGACGATGACATGGAAGTCTTTGGTCGTAAAATGGAAAAATACGAAAAGCGGCTACTGGCACAATATAATGCGATGGATCTATTGGTTGCTAACATGACTGCAACCAGTAATTCCTTAATGGGACAGCTTAATAATATGCCTGGCGTGGTAAGAAAAACCAGATAGTAAGCATTGATTATACTGAAAAGCCCTTGTAACTAACGATTGCTAGTTACAAGGGCTTTTTGTTGATTCAAACTTCAACCCGCTTAGTGAGTAATGGCTTTTTCGGATTGATATTATCCCAATAATGACAAGATCAATTATGGTTGCTTGGCACTTTGCGCCATCATCGCGGTGATAGCTTGTTGCTGAATTTGAGTTTTGGTTAATTGTGTGGTCTCGATGGCATAATCTGTATCGCGGCTCCTCGCACGGCTCGCATTGGAATTTTCGGAAATATTGATTAAATTTCAATGGTATATTCTAGGCGGTTAATAAAAGCACCGAGCCCAGAGCGCTGACTATCGACTAAGTTAAAGTTATTTAATGCTAAATTAGTCGATAATCCACCAAGTGCTAGCTTTATTGTCTCATTCGCATTCGCGCCTACTTGAAAGGAGGTTTTCTTCGTTGCGGCGGCATTACCACTGGGACTATACTCACTAAGCAGCACTTCGGTTAGTCCCGTCGCACCATAGTTTTTGGAGGTACAAAAATC
>JABSRS010000528.1 GCA_013214885.1 Gammaproteobacteria bacterium | reverse complement strand
GTATCGTTTGCGTCACGGCCGAAATCAGCAATGATTTCAGCAGTTTGGATAGCGTTTAGTGACATAATAAACTCCAATGTTTATAAGATTTAAAGGTATGTAGCCGATCACTAATTCAGCTACATGTCGAGCGCGGTATACTACCAGCAAAATTGCAAGATACAAGGGAAAAATATCAGTTATTCGACGTTGCTAACCACTAAGCGTTTTGGCTGGACCCGTAACTGGCTATCAACGAAGCCAACACCGATAAATCGTCGGCTATCACCAACGGTCATCCGCACTAACGTGCCTTCGCTAAAACCAGCACCTGAACTAGCAATAGTTACCGGGTTACCGTGCTCAGCACCCACGGCCATTTCTTCGGTCATGTTCGCTTCAGGGAAATCACTAACCGCAGTATCCATTGGCAACAATAATGGATCAAGATAAACCGATGGTGCTATCTCTTCACTATTCGCTTGCTCAAGGAGTGCTTCAAGATGCTCTAGCGTCACCATTTTCTCTTGTGGGTAATTAGCCACTTCAAGGCGGCGTAACATCGTAATGTGCGCGCCACAGCCAAGCAATTCACCCAAGTCGTCAATAATGGTCCGTATATACGTTCCCTTGCTGACGTGAATCTCAAGCTCAAGTTCGTCATTATCATGACGAATAAACAGCAATTCATAGACATTGATTTCACGCGCTTGACGTTCAATTTCAATCCCTTGACGGGCATACCAATACAATGGTTTGCCTTGATGCTTTAAAGCAGAAAACATTGATGGCACTTGCATCGTCTTGCCACGAAATGAATCAAGTTGAGCCATTAAATGATCATTACTAAACTCAATTGCGCGAGTTTGGACCACTTCGCCATCACTGTCGCTAGTGTCAGTTCGCTCGCCAAGCTTAGCAATCACTCGATATCTTTTATCAGATTCGAGTAGATATTGCG
The DNA here is from genome assembly GCA_013214885.1 of Gammaproteobacteria bacterium. Taxonomy (GTDB): domain Bacteria; phylum Pseudomonadota; class Gammaproteobacteria; order Enterobacterales; family Psychrobiaceae; genus Psychrobium. The sequence goes on along the minus strand of JABSRS010000528.1, from coordinate 1,176 downwards.
AAAACTTAGTCGCTTCACCTAAACAAATTGGCAACATCCCAGTGGCTAGCGGATCAAGTGCACCGGTGTGCCCTGCTTTTTGAGCAAAGAAAATTCGCTTAACTTTTTGCAGAATATCATTTGAACTATGGCCGGTTGGCTTATCTAATAATATAACGCCGTCAATCGCACGGCCTTTACGCTTTCTAGCCATGCTTAGTCCTCAACAGGATCGTTATTGCTTTTTTCTTTATCTTCACGAACCGCTTTAGTCACCATAGACGCCATGCGAATACCTTCGCTTAGTGACTTGTCATAATAAAAGCGTAGCTCTGGCACAATGCGCAACTTCATTTTGCTACCCATTAACGAACGGATATACGGTGCAGTTTCATTGAGCATTTCTACCGCTTTTTTAATTAATTCAGGCGAATCATTAAGCAGGGTAAAGTAGACTTTGGCGTAAGATAAATCACGCGACAAATCAACTTCATTAATCGTAATCATGCCAAACTCTTGGGCTTTAATCTCGCGCATCACGATCATCGCAAGTTCTTTCTGTAGCTGCTGTGCAACACGGCGGCTACGGCTAAATTCTCTAGCCATTATATTCTCCTAATGCTGCTAATCAGCACTAATAGTTAGAAACACAGATGGGGGCTAATGCCCCCATCTATTCTTTAATAATTTAAAAATTATAAAGAACGTTTAATTTCAATGATTTCGAATACTTCGATTTGGTCACCAACGCGAACATCGTTGTAGTTCTTAACACCGATACCACATTCCATGCCGTTACGAACTTCTTGAACGTCATCTTTAAAGCGACGTAGTGACTCAAGTTCACCTTCGTAGATAACCACGTTGTCACGTAATACACGAATAGGTTGAGTACGCTTAATCGTACCTTCAGTAACCATACAACCAGCAATCGCGCCAATTTTAGGTGACTTAAAGACTTCGCGAACTTCAGCCAGACCAATGATCTGTTGCTTAATTTCTGGTGAAAGCATACCGCTCATCGCGTCTTTGATTTCGTTAATCAAGTCATAGATTACGCTGTAGTAACGCATATCCAAGTTTTCATTTTGGATAACTTTACGGGCAGTCGCATCAGCACGAACGTTGAAACCAACAACGATTGCATTAGATGCTTGTGCTAGTGAACCATCTGTTTCAGTTAGACCACCAACGCCA
>JABSRS010000527.1 GCA_013214885.1 Gammaproteobacteria bacterium | reverse complement strand
ACTGGGGTGACTGTTTAGCGATGGCCGCATTGGTGCTTGAGGGGCTACAAACCAACAAAGCAACGATGCTTGCGGCGGCGCAGCAAGGTTATGCTAACTCGACCGAACTTGCCGATTATCTAGTATCGAAAGGTATTCCATTTCGAGAGGCGCACCATATCGTTGGTTTAGTGGTGGTTGCTGCTATTGCCAGACAGTTACCATTAGAGGACTTTACCTTAGAACAGCTTAAAGAATTCTCAGATGTTATTGAGGCCGATGTTTATCAACACTTAACCATTGATGCCTGTCTGGCCAAGCGTGAAGTACTAGGTGGTACCTCGTTAACCAGCGTGATGGCAGCGCTAAAGCAACAACGTAACTTAATCAGTGAGGAGTTTACTTCACCACAGGTGGTGGGTGGAACTTCAGAGGATCAGGTCCAAAATGCCATGGGTAATGTTCAACAGCGTTTGAACGCCCATAAAGCAGATTTAATGAATGTGCGCCATGCTAAATTATCCGATGTCGACCACATTACTAGCATCATCAAACATTGGTCTGAGGTTGGTGAAACGCTGCTACGTAGTCGTTTTGATGTACTTAACAGTATATTGGACTTCTCGGTGGCAGTGAATGAAGATGAGGACGTTGTTGGTTGTGCCTCGCTCTATATTTATGGCACTGGCCTGGCCGAAATACGCTCGGTAGGTATCAATGTCGATCATCAAGGCGCTGGCCAAGGTAAGGCATTGATTAACCATATGTTAGCAAGGGCCAGTGATCTTGAGTTAGCACGAGTCATTGTCCTGACTAGGGTACCGAAATTCTTCGGTCAGCTTGGCTTTGTTGAGCTAGAAAAAGAGTCATTACCTGAAAAAGTGATGAAAGACTGTGCTGGCTGTCCAAAACAACACGCTTGTGATGAAGTCGCGATGGAATTTGTGATTAACTAATTAAATAGCGATGACTAAAAAGGCGATGCTGTAGTAGCATCGCCTTTTTATTAGCTAGCAACCTGTAGTGTTTTAGACTGCTTAAAGTATTTATATAAACCAATGCATGATGCACCAATCCAAAAAACTTCAATCACTACGCTGGCAAGATTGAAATTAAAATACAGGCTGATTAGTAACAGAATGGCGCCGCTAAGGTTCATTAAATTGTAACCAAGATCAGTTGGGGCAAGTTTCCCTAGTTGCAATAAAAAGAAAGAACCAACGATTAACGCTGTGCCGGACATGCCGATAATATCGGAAATTATTTGTATCATTGTCGTGTAGACTCCAAACTTAACCGCCTAATTTGCTGGCCCGATCCGTGGGGTGGCGATTCTCAATCCGTGAAACAGCTTGGGGCTTAAGGCATAGAATAGCCAAAAGGCCGGCTATTCTATGCGGGAGCTAGTCGTTTGGCAAGTTTAAAATATGTCATCTTCAAAATTGCTATCTAGCTCTTGCGATGAGTCATTATCGAGTTCGATCTGTGCTGGCTCGACATATTCAGTGGGTTCAGTGCCGTGAATAAAATATTCAAACCGTGAGGTGTGGTTTGTTTTGGTGGTCAGCAAACCCGTCGCCCTATCGATCCTGACTGTTGTAATTCCCTCGGGAACGGCAATACTGCCTTGAGGGTAGTGCTGTAGAGCAACTTTCATGTACTCAATCCACTGCGGTTGAGCTGTTTTGGCTCCCGCTTCTTTACCGGTAATTTGCCCTTTCCCGAGATTTCTATTGGTGCGGGTTTTGCCCAGAGAGCGTGACGGATTATCAAAACCGACCCAAACGGTGGCAATTAGCTGTGGGCTAACTCCTGAATACCAAGTGTCTTTTGAGTTGTTGTTTTTGATAGTGTTTCCACCGATATCTTCACGCTTTAACACACCAGCCCGCCAGCCAGTACCTGACCAACCCGTGCCTTTTGACCAGCTGCCGCCACCTTTAATAACGCTGCGCATCATATCGGAAACCAAAAAGGCATTTTGCTGACTAATTACGCGTGGTGCACGACGCTCTAGGGGTAACAAACAAATTTGCTTGAATAGCTCAGGATCATCGGTTAACTCAGGAATGTAACCTTCGATAGGTGGCATTACTACTGGTTGTTTTTCACATTCAAGACAGGCTACTAATGGCTGTGACTGATAG
>JABSRS010000526.1 GCA_013214885.1 Gammaproteobacteria bacterium | reverse complement strand
GCACTATTAAGCAACAAAACCTGGGGCTGTCTTGTTGCCAGCAACATGATTTGGGCTATTGGCAAGGAGGAACCTATCACAGCGATTAGATTCTGATCAAGCATTAAGAGTCTGCGTTGCTAAAGTCGGTAAACCTAAAATTGCATTGTTGATGCTAGCTGGGGTCAGAGTTGGCGGCACGCCGTTTTTTCCGACAGCGTTCAGATGGGGTTATGGCTGGTCCTATCCCCGACTTTATGGTGAGCTAACAAAAAAAGAGCGCCAACAAGTCAGTGAAATCACCCAGCAATGAATCTCACCACAACTTAAGTAGGATCAAATGGAATTTATTCAATCACGCTTTCAAGATGTTTTTTCTCGATTTTATGAAATGATATGCCACGCAATTTGGTATCTAGTTGCTGTTATTAGATTCTCGGTGATTTTTTGATCGGAAATTGATTTTTTCAGTTACCTTATAATCTCTTTTGTTTTCACACTATGTTCGACATGTTACTTACTGTATGCACATAAGAATGGCTCAAAAGTTATTCACCTGACTGACGATAAATTTATGTATAAAGATCACCGAACCGTCACGGAATTTGTTTGGGAAGATTTTCAAGGCTATAAAATATCTAAAACCATGCCATATCAAGTGATTATCAAGGATCGAATTTACGGTAAAACACAGTTTAGCTATTACGCTTTTTCACCCAAGCAGCGCCAAGAGATATTCGAAATATTACAAAGTAAATGTTAATGGTTGGTCGTGCTAAAAAAAATGTAAAAAAAATGGCAAACCGATAAGGTTTACCATTTTTGAAACAGATTTTTAGTTCAGTGAAGAACTAAAATATCACGGCTAAATTAAAGAGCTACGATATCGTCTGCTTGAGGACCTTTTTGGCCTTGGCTTACTGTGAACTCAACTTTTTGACCTTCGATAAGAGTCTTGAAGCCGTCACCAGAGATAGCGCTGAAATGAGCGAAAACATCTGGACCAGAAGCTTGCTCTAAGAAACCAAAACCTTTAGATTCGTTGAACCACTTAACGGTTCCTTGTACTTTATTTGACATAATAATATCCTGTAATTTTAATAAAATGTGCCTTAAATAGGCTGGTATAGCGTAAAAACAGACTGGAACTTAGAAACTACAGAGCGAGGTATTATTAATAAAACAACGAAATGGAGAATGTAAACAAAAGGCTTTCTTTCCTGCTGGTCGAGTACTTTATACAAACAAAAACAAAAGTCAATGATTGAGTGAATAACATACAAATAGTCGCTCAAAAATGTGACACTTAGAACAAATAATATTCACCGCACCTTACTGTGCGTTGATTTAACTTAAAAATCCCCCAAAAATAGAATTGATAAAAGATACCAAGTTGAATTATCTAATTTAAGTTGATCTGTTACGCTTCTCATATAACAATTAAGATTCACAATTTATTATTAAGTCATTTCTTCTAACGCAGAGTTATTCAATGAATATTAAATCTAAAATCGCCCTGATATGCATCGTGGCAACGATGTTAAGTGCTTGTACCACCAAGCCAACGATTGAGAGAAAAAACTATTACACTTGGGAGAATGACTATGGTTACTCCCAAGTCGTCAAAGCGGGAAATACCTTATACATTTCGGGCATAGCAAGTAATAAACCAAATTTCCCAGGCCAAATTACAGAAATCTATACCTATATTAATAAAATACTCAACGACTACGGTGTTGATAGCGACGCAATAGTGCGACAAGTTATTTACACCACTGATATTGAAGGTCTGCAAGCTCAAACCTCATTGCGAAAAAGCTTCTTTAATGAAAATAGATACCCGAGTTCTTCGATCGTCCAAATTCAACGGCTATACGATAAAGCGCACCTGTTAGAAATAGAGTTAGTGGTGGTTTTACCTAACGAATAGCAATACCAAAAACTGCAGCGACCTCCTGCCATCGATAGGGTATGGCGGGACCCGAAAGTAACCAGTTCGCCGTTGGTAGAGTTTCAGTCGGCAGTCGTGTTAGAGTGAGGAAACTCCCGCTAAAACACACATATATACGATGACAAATATACTGCTGGTAGAAGACGAAGCGGCCATTGCTGATACGTTAATTCACATTCTGGAAGCCGAAGGGTTTGACG
>JABSRS010000525.1 GCA_013214885.1 Gammaproteobacteria bacterium | reverse complement strand
TGACCGTAATTGGGGATGTCAGTAGGTTTTCAGCAAAATTACAAAGAAAAATAATTGAAGCACAAGAATTAACTCAAAATAATGAAGGTATGATATTATCAATCGCTGCTAATTATGGTGGTCGTTGGGATATTACCCAAGCTTGTCGTCACGTTGCCGAACAAGTAAAGCAGGGAACATTAGCCCCTGAAGACATCACCGAACAAACAATCAATCAGTACATCTCGATGAATCAGTTACCCGATTTAGATCTGTTAATTCGTACGGGTGGCGACTGCAGGATCAGTAATTTTTTATTGTGGCAATGCGCTTACGCAGAGCTCCACTTCACTGACTGTTTATGGCCTGATTTTGATCAGAATGAGTTTGCAAAAGCATTGATAGGATTTGCTGGTACTGAACGCCGTTATGGTTGTACCGGTGAGCAAGTCAATACAGACTAAAAAACTAAGGAATAAGGTTTGTTAAAACAACGTATTTTAACCGCAATAATATTAGCACCACTGGCATTAGCTGGGGTTTTCTTCTTGCCAATGGCATGGTATGCGATTTTAGTGGGTGCTGTTAGTTTGATTGGCGCTTGGGAGTGGGGCGCATTTATAGCGGCCAAGAATACTGATACCCCTGAGCAGGTCAAAGATAATGGCATTATTAGAGCGGTATTTACATTTTCGATTGCATTATTGCTGATCAGTTTTGTGGTTGTAGTGCCAGTTGACCAAATATGGCAGCAAGGGCAACTCCACCCGCTTTATTTAGCGGCATTACTGATTGGTGCTGTGTGGTGGCTAGCGAGCATGGTGATGGTGCTGTGTTACCCTAAAAGCGAAGGGTTTTGGAGCCAAAGTGAGTTTTACAAAGGTTTTTTTGGCCAATTAACGTTGATCCCTTTTTGGGTCGGTATGATGGCCACTCGAACTTATGGTTATGAAAATGATCCATTGCTAGGTGGTTTTTTAATCTTAGCGATCTTTGTGATTGTTTGGGGAGCCGATGTTGGTGCCTATTTTGTTGGACGCCAATTTGGTCGTCATAAACTGATGCCAAAAGTTAGCCCTGGTAAAACGCTAGAAGGAGTAGCCGGTGGGGTGATAACAGCCTTAATCGCTACCTTGATTGCTAATCACTATTTCTATCAAATTGAAATGACGCCGTTACTTATTTTGGTCGTTATTACCACCATTGCATCGGTTTTTGGTGATTTAAGTGAGAGCATGTTCAAACGCAGTGCCAAAATCAAAGACAGCGGTAATATTTTACCTGGACACGGTGGTATATTAGATCGGATTGATAGCTTAACCGCAGCGGTGCCACTGTTTACACTGGTCTACCTATTGCTGGTGGTTTAATGAAGGCATTGCAGGTCACCATACTAGGTGCCACAGGTTCAATTGGCACCAGCACCCTTGATGTACTAAGGTGCAATCCCCAACGGTTCGAATTGTACGCTGTTTCTGGGCATAAGAATGTCAACCGGATGAACGATATCTGTGGTGAGTTTAAGCCGAAATATGCCGTGATGAGCGATATTGAAGCTGGTGCTGCGCTACTGAAATCACTGGGACATGATAGCGGAACTACCGTGTTAATTGATCGTGATGCGCTAATAGATATCTGTATTGATTCTGAAGTAGATATTGTAATGGCCGCTATCGTTGGCGCGGCAGGATTGTTGCCAACGATGGCTGCCATTAAAGCCGATAAAAGAGTGTTGTTAGCCAATAAAGAAGCACTGGTGATGTCTGGTCAATTATTTATTGATGCGTTACGTGACTCTAAAGCGACAGTGATGCCAGTTGATAGCGAGCATAATGCGATTTTTCAATCGCTGCCACTTGCAGCTCAGCAGCGGCTTGGGCACTGTGGCCTAGATGAACTTGGTGTTAGTCATTTATTATTGACAGGATCAGGAGGGCCGTTCTTAAATACTCCAATTAATCAATTGCATCGAGTAACACCAGCTCAAGCCTGTAACCATCCTAATTGGTCAATGGGGCAAAAGATCTCCGTTGACTCAGCAACGATGATGAATAAAGGGCTTGAATATATTGAAGCGCGTTGGCTGTTTGACTCCACGCACGTATGGACAGCACAGGATCTACGCAGGTTCGGATTGGGTGAGTCGATTCTTGCCCACGACCCGAACTTCTGCGGAGA
>JABSRS010000524.1 GCA_013214885.1 Gammaproteobacteria bacterium | reverse complement strand
CGTTTGCCTGTCGCTCTTCGACACCAGTTAGTCGGCCTTATTCAAGTGGTTTTGGCAGAGAAAAATTTCGTCGGTGGTGCCAATTTAGTATTGACCGATGATATGCGGTTATTAATTGCTGCTAACGCCAGTTTGTTGCTGTTAAATCGCCACAGTAATTACTTTATCAACGTCAAAACGGTGGTGTTATATCCAAGTGCCTACCGAGTTAAACAAACCAATCAACAAGCTGGGGTGGTTGGTGACGTTGAGCTAGTGCGATTGGGCGAGTCATGGCCTTGGGGAACGGTGGTGTTATCTTGGTCCGACAGCCTTGCTGGTTCAGTCAATGATCACGACGGTCATAATGTTATATTGCATGAATTTGCCCATCAACTCGATCAACAAAATGGCGGGGCGACTGGCACTCCAAAACTCAAAAATAAAAACATGTATAAGCAATGGCATAATATTTTTAGTCAGGAATACGCTGAGCTCAAAAACAAGATTTATGCTCAGCGTGATACCGTGATTGACGGCTATGGCGCGACCAATGAAGCGGAGTTTTTTGCGGTAGTGACCGAAAGCTTTTTCGAGCGTGTTGATCCTGTCGCTTGGTTTATATGAAACAACCAATAGTTGGCTATCATAAGGATGATGAAGATCACTGGGTTGCACGGCTCCTCTGCGGTCACAATCAACATGTCAGGCATAATCCGCCTTGGATGATCCGTACTTGGGTCACTTCATTGCAAGGCCGTGAGAAGATGCTAGGTCATCAGCTTAATTGCTTAAAGTGCGATGCTAAAGCGCCACGTGATTGGAACTAAGGCCTAAGCTTGGAGGTCGATCCAGTGCTCAATTTAACGTTGTAACTTGTTGCATGCTGGCTAACTCTATAAGCTATGGCACTTTCTAGTGCCATAAAGATAATCAGATCCATGAGTAAGATTTTTCATCATCCTGTTCAAATATATTATGAAGACACCGATCACTCAGGTGTTGTATATCACCCAAATTTCTTAAAATACTTTGAGCGCGCACGTGAACATGTCATCGATAGCGATCGTCTGGCGGCCCTATGGAACGAGCGGGGCTTAGGGTTTGCAGTTTATAAAGCCAACATGATTTTTCAAGATGGCGTTGAGTTTGCTGAAGTTTGTGATATTCGAACCTCATTTTCACTCGATGGTAAATACAAGACGTTATGGCGGCAAGAAGTATGGCGCCCTGGTGCTACTAAACCAGCGGTTATTGCTGACATTGAAATGGTTTGTCTTGATAAAGAAAAGCGGTTACAGCCAATTCCCGATGACATATTGAGTGCTATGCTGGCGTAAATATTGATTTGAGTCATTAATTAGCACAATTGCGAAAATTATATTAAACCGACTTATATTAGATTTAGTGGCCATATCTCCTACTTTTTACGATGTTTACTGCTTTTTGGCCGCTAAAGTGCAGCTGGTCGGATGTTGGGCGGTTCAAAAAATAGACTAAGGTCTGGTTTCGGGTGATTGTCATGGCTTTGAAACCTGTGTATATTAACTAACATTAAATTAATACCAGCACCAATAACTACTAAGTTCACCAATAAAAGAACTTTAAGTCATTAAAAATACTACCTATTTTAAGTAAACACTTAAGGTAAGGTGGTTTTTTTATACCTATTGGGGGTACACGTGTACGCTGGCGTGGTCTTTTATTTAATCGAATTGTATTAAATGTAGCCAATTGATGAGCGGTTCAGCTATCGAATCACTTATAAGTTGGAATTTTTTTACCTTTTGAGCGCACACTTGTAAGCTCGGTTGTTTTTGAAGTGGCATTAAATGGATATTAGGGAATTAGATTAAGTTGGGAAAGCAATAATATATGGTTAAGGGAAGTCACGCGAATGCGACGACAACACCTGAGATGCGTGCATTTATCCGCGAGTCTGAATTGTCGACGGCGTTGCTGGCACGTTTGCTAACCGTGTCAGAATCAACTATCCATAAGTGGCGTCATCGTGAATCCCCCGATGATGTGTCCCATGCCCCCAAAAAACTCAATACTACCCTTAGCCCTGCGCAAGAGTATGTCATTGTTGAATTACGGACCCGCTTGTTATTGTCATTAGATGAACTACTGATTGTATGCCGTGAATTCATCAACGGTGGCGTGTCACGCGCGGGTTGCA
>JABSRS010000523.1 GCA_013214885.1 Gammaproteobacteria bacterium | reverse complement strand
ACAAGAATTATTGCAGGGCTTAAATTCAAGCCCCAACGACAACAGCAGTATATTCACCCTCCCGAACGAAGGTTTAAATTGGGAAGCATTTGAGAAACAGTGTTTAAGTGATGCCTTAAAGCAAAACCATGGCAACAAAACCAAAGCTGCTAAGTTTTTACAACTCGGTTATAAGGCTTTTCTATATCGATTAGACAAGTATCAATTAACCTGACTGATATCGTTCATCCTGAACATCGTCGCTCCTTGCCATCCATGCCACCGCGACATACCGTTCGTCCTGAACATAAAAAAGGCGGCTAATTAGCCGCCTTTTACTGATTTCACCTAATGCTAATTAGCAAATGGGTTAACCAATACGATTGTTTCAACGCGATCTGGACCGGTTGAGATAATGTCTACTGGTACTTCAAGTAGCTCTTCAATACGCGCGATGTAGTTAAGTGCCGCTTGTGGCAATTGATCACGGTCTTGACAACCAACGGTAACGTCAGTCCAACCAGGCATAGTTTCGTATACTGGTACAACTTTTTCAAAGTCATCAGCAGACATTGGCGCGATATTGCTTACGCTGCCGTCTTCTTTCTTGTAACCAATACAGATTTGAAGCTCTTCGATACCGTCTAATACGTCTAACTTAGTTAAACAAAGACCAGTAATGCTGTTCATTTGGATTGCGCGGCGCATTGCCACAGCGTCCAACCAACCACAACGACGGCCACGGCCAGTAGTTGCGCCAACTTCATGGCCTTTAGTCGCTAGGTGTTGACCAATATCGTTAAACTGTTCAGTCGGGAACGGACCAGCACCAACACGGGTAGTGTAAGCTTTGATGATGCCTAATACATAATCAAGGTGACAAGGACCAAAACCAGTACCAGTAGCAACGCCGCCAGCTGTAGTGTTAGACGATGTAACGTACGGGTAAGTACCGTGGTCGATATCAAGAAGAGTACCTTGGGCACCTTCAAACATGATATTTTCACCAGCTTTACGCGCAGTGTCTAGTAGCTCAGTAACATCAACAACCATTGATTTTAGTAACGGTGCTACTGCTAGCGCGTCATCAAGGACTGTTTGGTAATCTACTGCATCTACTTTGTAGTAGTTTGTAAGCATGAAGTTATGGTATTCCATCACTTCTTTAAGCTTAACCGCAAATTTCTTAGCATCGAATAAGTCACTTACACGCAATGCGCGACGAGCAACTTTATCTTCATACGCTGGACCGATACCACGACCTGTAGTGCCGATTGCCTTGTTACCACGAGCTATTTCACGCGCTTGGTCAAGTGCTATATGGTAAGGAAGAATTAGTGGACATGCTTCACTGATCCGTAGACGGTCTTTAACCGGTACGCCACGATCTTCAAGCATTTTCATTTCTTCAAGCAAAGCCGCAGGTGATAACACTACGCCATTACCGATGATGCTTGTTAGATTGTCACGTAAGATGCCTGACGGGATCAGGTGTAGGACAGTTTTCTTACCATCGATTACTAGCGTGTGACCAGCATTGTGACCACCCTGATAGCGTACAGCGTACTTTGCACTATCTGTTAGCAAGTCAACAATCTTACCTTTTCCTTCGTCACCCCATTGGGTGCCTAGCACTACAACGTTCTTAGCCATTATTTTATTCACGGTTTGAAATTAAAGCGGGATTTTATCAGATTTGGTTAGGAGATCTACCCCTAATTAGGAGATTAATTACTCTTTCTTTAGTCTAAATAAATATAAACAGAAAAAGATCGTTAGATCTCAGTGAGCTAGAGAAACCAATAGAGGGTACAAATTCCAATAACCACAAACACTCCGCCAAGGCGACGAATAGATTCGGGATCTTGCTCACTAATGGTTTTGAGATAGTTTTGCCACGTCTTTGGAATAAGCAGCGGTCCTAAGCCTTCAAGGATCATAAAGATCGCAAAAGCTAATAAAATTGTTTCAAAGATAGTGTTATTCCCTTTTATATAAATAATCCTGAACATAAAAAGGCTATGTATGAGTAAAGTGTTGCCACTTGAACAGCAAGTCGCTGTAAACCCGTCACTACTTCGGCGGACTTCCTAATGCCACAGGCATTACGGTTCTGCCTTCGTTCGGAGCTCTGGCGCAGCATCTCGGAAATTGCTCCTGCATTGCTCTAATAACTTACATCCATGTAG
>JABSRS010000522.1 GCA_013214885.1 Gammaproteobacteria bacterium | reverse complement strand
TTGTTAGGGTATCAGTCCCAACAATGGATGATGCCGAAGCATTTAAGTTAATTAAACAGCAAACAACTATCCCTTTGGTGGCTGATATTCACTTTGATTATCGCATTGCGCTAAAAGTTGCAGAATATGGGGCTGACTGTTTACGGATTAATCCAGGTAATATTGGTCGTGAAGATCGAATTCGAAGTGTCGTCGACTGTGCGCGTCACTATAATATTCCGATCCGCATTGGGGTCAACGGTGGTTCACTTGAGCGAGATATCCAAGAAAAATATGGTGAACCAACTGCTGCTGCGCTGGTTGAATCAGCCATGCGTCATGTCGATATTCTCGACCGTCTTAATTTCGATCAGTTTAAAGTATCGGTTAAAGCATCAGATGTTCACTTGGCTGTCGCGTCTTATCGGCTGCTGGCCAAAGAAATTATTCAACCATTGCACCTAGGTATTACTGAAGCTGGCGCGTTTAGAGCTGGAGCGGTCAAATCTGCGATTGGTCTTGGCATGTTACTCAATGAAGGCATTGGTGATACATTACGCGTGTCGTTAGCCGCCGATCCCGTTGAAGAAATTAAAGTTGGCTTTGATATTTTAAAATCACTGCGGATCCGTAGTCGAGGCATTAACTTTATTGCTTGTCCTAGTTGTTCTCGCCAAGAGTTTGATGTTATTGCTACCGTTAATGCGCTCGAGCAACGCCTTGAAGATGTCGTGATCCCAATGGATGTGTCGATTATTGGCTGTGTCGTTAATGGCCCCGGTGAAGCATTAGTGTCCGATATTGGTTTAACAGGCGGCAAGAACATGAGTGGCCTGTACGAAGACGGTGTGAGATTAAAAGAACGCTTAGTCAATGATAAATTAATTGATGCACTCGAAGCCAAAATTCGGGCCCGAGTCGCCAGGGAACAACTAAAAATTGATGTTAGAGAGCTTTAACTTTGTTGAGCGCTAGCATCTGGTGTCGGAATTTTGCATAATGCGTGCAAGTTTTTCGTTTTATATACAATATTAGCTCAGCATTCACTGTTGAATGCTGAGATTAAATTTAGAAATATAGGTAAGTAAGTGGCCAAATTTATCCAAGCCATCCGCGGAATGAATGACATTCTGCCTGAGCAAACTCCATTATGGCAAATGGCAGAACAAGCAATTAGAGACGCCGTTTCATCATTTGGTTATAGTGAAATAAGAATGCCAATTGTTGAAAGCACTGATTTATTCAAGCGTTCAATTGGTGAAGTAACCGACATTGTTGAAAAAGAAATGTATACCTTTGAAGATCGCAACGGCGACAGTCTAACCTTGCGACCTGAAGGAACAGCATGTTGTGTACGTGCTGGTAACCAACATGGTCTACTTTACAACCAAGAACAGCGGTTGTGGTATACCGGCCCGATGTTTCGTCATGAGCGCCCTCAAAAAGGACGTTACCGTCAGTTTCATCAATTTGGTGTTGAGGTTTATGGTATCGCTGATGCCGACGCCGATGCTGAAGTGTTAATGTTATCTTATCACTTGTGGCAAAAACTAGGCATGAGCGAACATGTTAGGTTAGAAATTAACACCTTAGGCGACCATGCTGAGCGTGCTGTCTATCGTGACCAGCTTATTGCATTTCTAGAGCTTCACACCGAAGTACTTGATGAAGACGCTAAACGCCGGATGTACAGTAATCCACTGCGCGTTCTTGATACTAAAAACCCAGCTATTCAGGCTATTTTAGTTGATGCACCAAAGCTTTCTGACTGCTTAGGAGAAGACTCTAAAAATCATTTTTCAAAATTATGTGAACTGTTAGACCTTGCAGGCATCCAATACCAAGTTAATGAGCGCTTGGTTCGTGGCTTAGATTACTACAATCGCACTGTTTTTGAATGGGTTACCGATAGTTTAGGTGCTCAAGGCACTGTGTTGGCTGGTGGTCGCTACGATGGCTTAGTTGAACAGCTGGGTGGCAAGTCAACCCCAGCGGTCGGTTTTGCGATGGGCATAGAGCGCCTAGTATTGATGCTAGACGCACTAGAACTCACTAGCGAAGTCAAGCCAGTAGTTGATGTTTACATCGCTGCAATGGGTGACGATGCGCAGAAGCAATCATTAATTATTGCTCAAAAAATAGAACTGCTATGTATTGTCCTCTCTGTTCTTTATAAAACGTCTTCCCAGTT
>JABSRS010000521.1 GCA_013214885.1 Gammaproteobacteria bacterium | reverse complement strand
GCACTCGATGCAACCTCCTCGGTGGTCGAAAGCATTTGAGTAACGGCGGTAGCAATGCTGCTTGATTCACTTTCCAACTGCTTCACTAACGAACTTGAATGGGTCACATTGTCGGTAAGATCCGCCTGACTTTGTTCCAAGGTATCGGCTAGCGGTTGTAACTCGCGGATCATATTCGATGTTTTTGACGAAAATTGATTAAAACCACAGGCTAACGTAGTAATTTCATCATCACCGTCTTCGTCTAATCGCTGGGTTAAATCGCCATCACCCGAGGCTATATTGAGTAATGCTTTGTTGGTTGCAGTAATTGGCGCAATGATACTCCAATTAATTAACACAAACGCGAGCAACAGCGGCACCGCTAATATGAACACCACTATGCCATATTTAATAACCGCCGATTGTAACTCGTCATCAATATCATCGATGTAAACCCCAGTACCAATAATCCAGTCCCAGCCATTAACCAACTTAACATAACTGAGTTTCGGAGCATTAGAATTGGTGGCGGGGTTATGCCAATAATAATCGACAAAACCCCCACCAGAGCCTTTAACCGCGTTGACCATCGCGATAAACAGCAATTTATCGTGGGTATCTTTGACACCTCCAACAGCCTTGCCGTTTAACGACGGTTTATAAGGGTGCATTATCATGGTCGGTGCGGTATCAAAAATGAAGAAATAGTCTTTACCGTTGTAACGCATTTTCTCTAAGGCACTTATTGCCTGAGACTGAGCCTGATCGAGCGACAATGTTCCAGAGGCCACGTCAGACTTTAAACCTTCAACCAAACTATGTGCTGACTGGACTAGAGTCTTGATATTCTGCTGCTTATCAATGTGTAAGCGCTGTTGGTAACTGTTTAATGAAACAAAAGATAAGATCATCGTCCCTAAGGCTGCTAAAGCCATCAGTAATAGCAAACGATAACTAATGCGAATTTTTCTGAGTAAACGAATCATATAACTGCCTGTGATTAATTCCAAGAACTGAGAATATACTACGAATTTAGTATTTATATTAGCTTTTCGATCAAACAATCTCGCAACTTAAGTCGAATAGTAAAATAAAAAAGTTGCAATAAGTCAGATGGTTTCAAGTTATATCACCTTGGTAAGCGACCACTTTTCTTTAAGCGCCTAATGACCATGAGATGATAACAACGTGCCAATAATGGCCTAATCAGCGGAAGGCCTATCACGAAGGCTAGAGGTTTTAGTAAGGTGACACGGCGCATTAATTCAATATAAGCGGCGAGTTCGCTATGGACTCTGCCATCGCTCATTTTTATGTGCAACTCAGTTAATGCCTTATTTGGGTCAATACCCAATTGCAACAACTGCTGTTCCTGCCCTGTTATATCAAACCAAATGACCTGACTCTCATCCTTGGCGATTAATTTTTGGTAGTTGTCCCGATCCTTAATACATCGCGGGCAAGCACCGTCGTAATAAACGGTTATTTGATCATTACTGTTATGGTTTTCGGGATGATTTTCGGGATGTTTAACCACTGCTTACTCCCTCAAAATCGGCTAGCTATCTATCTACTATACTCCGTTGAGTTTAAGCTTTTAACTTTTGTGTGCGTATTACGCAGACTTAGGTTTCACTGTCAATTTACGCATCATGTTGTGGTATGTGAACGGGGGGACTTGAACCGCCTATAGAGCACCTAATATCAAGGAGTTAAAAACAGCTAACTACGCGCCCTATTAAAATGAACCACAATGTCTACGTTCTGTGTAGTCAAAGTGTAGTCATTTATTTATTGTCTGCTCAAAATAACCGTGTATAGTCAATTAGTTACAAATAAGCAAGTCAGAAAGCAGGCATTCATGTTTTGCCGGCTTAGATTTCACACCTGAATCGTGTTAATTTATTGTTTTTAAGTGCGTTATTGCTGTAATCGTTTTTATGGTATGACCTGATATACAAATGTTAGTTTTAAATGGAGGTAAGGTTTGATTCATAGTGTCTTAAGTTATATGGAGTCATGGGATCTTGTGAATAATAAATATTCTATAGAATTCTCTTCTTTGAAAAATGCTTTAGAAAAATACGTTAATGGAGATGTACAGTTGGCAGAGGATGAAGGACGACTCCATTCTCGAGCTCATTGGGAGAAAGCCTTATTTGACGAAGGGTGGAATATATCCGAGCAAAGTGTTT
>JABSRS010000520.1 GCA_013214885.1 Gammaproteobacteria bacterium | reverse complement strand
CGTTCCACTAAATCAGGATTGGCAATAAAAGGACGCCCGAAACCAAAAATATCACCATGACCTTGGCCCAGTATTTTTAGGGCTTTTTCTGGCGTATATTTTCCCGCATACATCACCACGCCATCAAATGTTGATCTTACTGCGGCGAAAAAATCAGTCGGGAGATCAGGTGCATTATACCAATCGGCTTCGGCCAGAGATAAATAAACAAAACCAATGTTATTAAGCAGCTCGATTGCTGTAATATACGTTTGATGCGGGTTACTTTCGACTAACCCCAAATAAACAAGCACTTCATCGGTACTTTCAAATAATGGCGCGAACCTTACCCCCACTTTATCTGGGCCCATGACATCGGCAACAGCCTCGGTAATTTCCTTTAAAAAACGTAAACGATTGTCTAAACTGCCGCCATATTTGTCGCTGCGATTATTGGTGTGCTCAGAAATTAATTGATTAACCAAATAACCATTGGCGCAATGTAATTCGACGCCGTCAAAACCTGCTGCTTTGGCGTTAATCGCGGCTTGCTTATACATTGCTACTAACTCTTCAACTTCGACAGTCGATAAGGCTCGCGGCTGACTAGGATCGGCCAATGCGCCCTCACCTGGTGCTGTTTCGATAAATACTTTGACGTTATCGGCTGTTAGATCAGAAGGTCCTACAGGTGGCTCGCCGTTAGGTTGCAAAGAAGTATGTGAAACCCGCCCGACATGCCAGAGCTGGGCAAAAATAACACCGCCTTCTTGATGGACCGCTTGGGTCACTTTTTTCCAACCTTCAACTTGCGCTTCACTATAAATCCCAGGGGTCCAAGCATAACCCTGCCCGCGCGGTTCAATTTGCGTGCCTTCAGTAACCATAAAGCCAGCACCAGAGCGCTGGGCATAATACTTAGCCATTAAATCATTAGGGACGTCACCTGGCTGCGAACTTCTTGAACGGGTTAATGGTGGTAAAACAATCCGATTTTTTAAGGTATATGGCCCTAAAGCAATCTCGTTAAATAAAGGGGAAAAGGTCATCTCAATACTCCAGTAATATAATTATCTAGCTCTGACGGATCATGACGACTTAAGACAGAGCAACATTTAATCGGGGTATGCTAAACTCTTTCAAATACAATTAAAAACAAACGTTACTTGTTGGAGATACAATTATTAGTGGTATCAATAGGCTCGATATAAAGCAACTGCGGGTGCTGCAGTTATTGCTTCAAGAACGCAATTTATCAAAAGTGGCTAATTTAATGGGGCTAACCCAGCAGGCAATTAGTGAACAACTGAGAAAAATTAGACATACTTTTGATGATGAAATGTTCATTAGAACCAGTAATGGCGTTATTCCGACTCAAATAGCCGAAAATATGGAGCACCAGGTTAATGATATTCTGGCTAAAATTGATCAGTTAATCTCAGGATCAAGCTTTGACCCCTCCGAGCTGTCAGGCGTGTTACAAATAAGTACTTCTGATTATGCTTTAGTCACCGTACTGCCAATGCTGTTACAGCAAATAAACAGAGAAGCCCCTAATCTCAAAGTGATTATTCGAGACTTTGAATCAGACAATTTAAATCAATTGATGGTGACTGGTGAATTAGATTTGATTATCACCTTCCCAGAATTCATTCCTCAAAATTACCCGTTTATGCTGCTGTTTACCGAGCATCATGTCTGCGTCACTGGCAATCAGTCGACTTTTGGCGGAAAAAAATACCAATTAAGTGAAATTGCCGCGATGCCGCAAGTGATTGTGTCGCCATCGAGACCCAACTTAAAAGGTTCTCACGATGACTGGTTTGCCGAAAAGGGGTATCAGAGAAATATTGTGATGTCGGTGCCAAGCTTTTTATCGGCTTCGAATATTATTCAATCGACCAATACCATTTGCTTTTTGCCTTCGAGATTACTACCAGATCCGAAAATAGTGCCGCTTGATATTTCCGAAAACCCACCCAGCTTTGACGTTATAGTCGCCTGGCATCCGCGTTCGAACAATAATCCGCTCCATCAATGGATATTGAGCATACTAAAAGATATCTTTGGTTTAGAACAAAACGCTTGATAATAAAAGGGATTTTTCGTAATCTGCTAATGGAAAATCGTTATCTTAAGTGATGACTGTAGCTCATTTCCCGATGGCACTTTTAAGCAACAAAACCTGTGGCTGTCTTG
>JABSRS010000519.1 GCA_013214885.1 Gammaproteobacteria bacterium | reverse complement strand
TATCTCAAGAGATAATTAGAGCCAATAAATTACCAGATTTTGAACAGTTTTTAAATGAAGCTGGTATTGATTGTAAGTTGAAAGTTAGTGGCATAAAAAATGACGAATTTATCGAATTTGAATTTAATAGTAAATCAATTGAATTTTCAGTGGTGGCATCGACAGGGACAATGTCTCTGGGGATTTTTTATTATTGGTGGCTCAAACTTGAATCAGGAAAGTTACAATTTGCATATATAGATGAATTTGATGCATATTATCATTTTTCATTATCCAAATTAATTGTAAAAAAACTATCTACGGTCGACTGCCAATGCATATTAACTACCCATAACACGGGGATAATGTCGAATGAGTTATTGCGACCAGATTGTTACTTCGAAATCAATGCGCAAAAGATAAGCCCCTTATATCAGTTAAGCGATCGAGAGTTACGAAAGGCACATAATTTAGAAAAAATGTATCGTGCTGGTGCTTTTGATGAGTAATCATATCTTATTTGTTTTTGAAGGCATAAAAACGGAACAGAATATTACAGACAGCTTAAGTAAATATTTTATTCAAGATGCTGATAAAACACTCATTAGAGCTTCGTATGGATTTAATATTTACCGACTATATGAAAAATTGTACTTAGATAGTGATCAAGACCTATTAGAGTTATTAAAAATTGAGATCAGCAAAAAGACCAAAATTTCAGTTCATGACCAAGCACTCCTAGACTTAGAAGGCTCAGAGTCTATTTCAGATATTTATTTATTCTTTGATTATGACTGTCATTGTACCAACGCTAATGATGAAAAATTATCAAAAATGCTGGCTCTTTTTAACGATTCAATGGCTCATGGCTTACTTTGCATTAGCTACCCAATGGTTGAATCAATTAAGCATCAAACAGACAATAATCCTATTCAAAAATTGCATTCCATATCAGAGCTTACTAATTATAAGTCATACGTAAATCAGTCTGGTAATGCCAACGTACGATATCAAAATTGGGCATTGTATGACTTAAATATTTGGAGTGAAATTATTAATGTTAACTTACATCGGGCAAATTTGTTAGTTGAAGAAAGATTGCGATTACCAAGTCGGCCATTAGAGCAGGAAGCGATATTTAACGCCCAACTGGCGCAGCATATACCCAGCGAACAAATCGCTATCATTTCATCTTTTCCGTTAATGCTTCATCAGTATTATGGTAAAAAATTGTTTGAGCGGATATAGCATGGGACTTTAAATGCAAGGGGGCAAATCACGTTTGTTACGAGCCTAATTAAAGTCTGATAAGATAAGTGACTTGACCCCTAGGCTTTGATGGTGTAGTAATGCAAGGAAAAGAAACAATGGTTTGTTTTTACGGCTTTAAATTACATTTATTGATTAATCACGTAGGTGAAATCATTCCTCCGCAGATCACCCCGGATAACACGAATTTTGAACCTCAATATACGAGCAAAAAATAACTCGATACACTAAAGTTCAAAATCAACAGCACCAATATATTTTCTTAAACGTATTTTTTTATGTTGTCGCCACTCTAAATATGCCATATCTTTTAATTGCTCTGGCAATAATCTTGCGCTCTTACCAAGAAAACCCAGATTGTTGCTTTGAAATGGGATACTCGTGCCATTTTTCAATACCAGAGAGAGTTCAGTCGGCAGCATTAAACACTGACATTCAAGGAAAACGCCTAAATAAAAGTAATCATCACGTTTGCCTAATAACAAAAATCCGGGTTTTTCATCGATATTAATGGCGCTGCTTTTTACCAATTGCGCACGGGGTAGCCAGTCATTAACTTCGGCAAATAAATAACTAGCAGAGAGTATCGGCACAAGCAAATATACATACATAGCAAAGCGTGCTCGTCCCCAAACTTTTGCCGAAAAGCTACGCTGGGTACTGCGATTTTTTATTCGTTTTAAAAATATCACTATGCCGATAGCACAAAGGGCACAGAGCATTAAGCCAAAAATAAACCAAATAGCTTTAACCCATAAACCAGCAAAATCACCAAAGTGTAGCGGATCGGCCAAATCAATCCATATTTCTACCGCGCTTTGCTCTGATGTTTTTGTTAACGACAGTAGATCACCTGAAATAGCATCGATAGTCACCGCATTAGACCGAGCTCTCACTATAGGTATATCGGTAAAACCGGTGATAGCGTAGGGCGTTTTTTGATCCTTTGGGAAGAACAC
>JABSRS010000051.1:7004-13600 GCA_013214885.1 Gammaproteobacteria bacterium | reverse complement strand
CAGTCCTTACCGGTATGAAGACGCGCTTGATGAGGTGCGACAGAATTACTGCTGCTTTCTGCGATAAATTCCATACCGAAGGTTTCACCTTCTGGCACAATATCTTGAACAGAAATAGTGCTCACTTCAACCGCACCACCCACCGAGGTAGTAATATCAGGATTAATCTGTGCTCCCTTATAAACCTTCATACTGCCGATTAAATTAGGATCAATATAGTTTCGATTAGAGGCCCCACGGTAACCGTTATAAACTGATATACCTTGTTCGGTGCCATCAATAATAACAGGGACTCGTCCCGGACCTTGCACCCCGCGAATATTAGGATCAATGCTACCGCCACCATTACGAGCTTCACCACTAAATATATTGGCCATGCCTTTAAACAGATCTGAGGCACTTGCTCCTTTAAATCGTTCAATTTCATCTTTACCCATATAAGCACTCGAGACGTCATCATCGTAAATCGCCATCTCCCCTGCTTCATCGCGGCTAATGCCGCTATCAAAGTTAGTACGAACCTGAATAGGATCGAGCATCATTGAATTAGTCTTAGGCGATAAACGATATGTGCCATCTGCTTGCAGTTGAGCATTCAGCCCGGTATTTGACAGCAGCAGGCGCAGTGCTTCATCAGGTTGATAAACACCACTCAATCCTTGACTATACATTTCTTCGGATAAGGCAGCATTGAGATAGAATTCAATACCCGCTGCCACCGCAAACTGATTAAGAACGGCATCCAATTTACCTGCAGGGATATTATATGTATGAGGTTCTGCTGCACTGGTTAAGGCAGGAGTTAAGGCACTGACGATACCCAAACTAGCACTGACTAGTATTGCGAGCAGCTTACGATTAGAAGTGAATGGCACCTTGCTTTCCTTTTCGATTGACTGACTAACTACTACACCGTATGAAAAGAGAAAACCCGTAAAATAAAATGAATTTTATTGACGGCCCTTAATGCTTACCCATAAAGGCGTTCGATAACGAACTTCTATCGGTAATACCTGGCTAATGTTGTATAAGGTTTTATCGGTATCCTGAGTTGAAAAGATCCCTGTTAACTTCAGATGCGCCAACTTAGGATCGACGTTTAACACCCCACGGCGATAACGTGCCAGTTCTGCAATAAACTCAGTAAGTGGCGTTTCCTGAGCAAGAATTTTTTGTTCTAACCATAAAGCATCATTCGCTTGTAAATCTGATTTTTCAGCAATATATTCTCTGGAAAATTGCGCTTGTTCGCCCGCTAATAAATGTTTATTGTTAGCGCCCGTTGTTGGATACAAAGCTACTTCTCCCTCATAGACCTTGACTTGGGTCGTATCCGTTTTTTGCTGCACAGTGAAACGGGTGCCGATAGGCACAACCATCCCTTGTGCTGTAGAGATATAAAATGGTGTCACATGATGAGAAGAAGTCACCATAATTTCCCCTTCAAGCAAATGTAACTTACGTTCATATTGATTGAAATCCACATAGACACGAGTCGCGGTATTCATGGCTAGAATGGTGCCATCAGAGAGTGTGAGCGTTTTCATTTCCCCTGTTACAGTGACATATTCATCACCATTTGGTCGCTCAGATCGAGTAGATAATCCTAAACCTAGCGTGCCGATTGAAACTCCACCCAACAGTAAAAATTGTCGACGAGAGACCGTCTGACTGGATTTTACCAGTACTTTACGAGTTAACTGCGGATCAGGAACATTATTGAATTTTTGCTGTAAAATCTCGAGTTGCTGCCACGCAAACTCATTGTCGGTATTGACTGTACGCCAAGCCTGAAATGCTTGCTTATCTTGTTCAGTAACATCATCAGCCCATAACCGTGCCATCCAAACCGATGCCTGCTTTATCGCATCTCGAGAAATTCGTTCCATGCTTAAATTAGATCCTCAAGGGCTACCATTAAGCAGCTTTGAAGTGCTTTTGCCACATATTTCTCAACAGAAGAGACCGAAATCTTAAGCTCGGCTGCAATATCTTTGTAACTCATGTACTCCAATTGGCGCATCAGCAAAGCTTGGCGAGCTTTGTTCGGTAATCGGTGTAGTAAGGCATCAATTTCCACTAAAGCTTCGACAATAATGGCCTGATATTCAGGTGATGAGGCAACTTTTTCAGGCTCGACCTCCAGTAGCTCAAGATACGCTGCTTCAATATTACGACGACGATAAAGATCAATAACTAACCCTTTTGCAATGTGGGTTAAATATCGGCGTGAATCTTTCTTTTCTGGTAACTGCCCTCTGGTCAATAAGCGTAAGTAAGTCTCTTGAACGAGATCTGCGGTCACTTCTGGACAGCTCAATCGACGCTGAATATATAACGAAAGCCAACTGTGATGCTCTTGATACATAAAATCCACACTATCCATATTAGCAAGGCTAATTGCCACCATCACGCGTTACTCCTTTATTGTCACCCTTAACTTAAACGCAAATGATAACAGTTATCATTGCGGTTATCATTTTAATGGGTGATTATAGCGGATATTTAAGAAAACTTTTCATTATTTTTTAAATATAAGACAAATTTTCAATCGGTTACAGTTTTTATTCTATAAAGCACCCTGAGATTAAAAGATGTCAGCCTTATCATAATCGACATAAATTAATCAATTTTTATCATCAACTAGATTTCCCTCGGTTATTATATCGCCATAATTTTTGGCGTTCCTGCCTTACCTACTACCTCAACTCAATAATTAGTTATTAGTTACTTTTAGGCATCTATCGGATCCGACTTCCCAACTAACCTTCTTTTTTCTCGATTAGGACGAATCATTTGCTTTTGCCACTCTAGTGAGTAACTCATTATTTCATCATGGTCAGGATCAACAGCCTTATTTACACTATACTTTTGATAGCTATAAAAATTATTACGTTTAACACCCAGCAGGCAGCACATTAAATCGACAGGCTAGGTCTTCTTATATTGGGCAATAATGAGTGCTTTATTTCATTTCTTTGGCAAAGAAGACCGTCATTTTTTTAATATTTATCTTTCCATTTCAAGACGTTTCACCTGATATTTTAACTTTCTAATTTCATCCCATCCATCTGAAGTTTTATATTATCTTTCATTGTTATTAGCAGATGTAAAAGATTGTCCTTCAAACATTCTAATTCTTTCGTTCATTAGTTGGGCAACTTCTGCCAGTGTTCGGCTGAAATTGGTGGTTACATCATGTTTTATTGGATCAAAATAGTTAATTAATGTAAATAAATCCTATTTGCGTTGCGTTGATAGGTTCACCAACTCGCCAATACTGCCTGAATGCACTTATTCGCATAGTCACTGCGTGGTTTTAGTTTTTAAACATTGGGATTTGGATAGATGTAAAATTATCAAATAAACATCTAACATCGTTGATGTGAACTTAAATTAATCGTATTATTTTTAAGTCATTACTAAGTGACTGTAAATGGATAGGATCCATCAATAAAAATAACGCATTTAAATGTGAAGCTAGTCGTGAGAAATATACATCATTAATCTAAATTAGAGAGTTCACGATGACTATTAACAAGTGGGAACAGTTTGCAAAGAGTTTTGAAGAACTTAATAACTATGTTGTTGGAATTAAAAACATTAAAACCGTTAAACGGAGGTTGAGTTCACTGTCTGAGATTGGCGACATGTTGGAACTCGGTTGTGGTAATGGCACATATACCGAGTGTTTCGTTGGTTCGGCGTCGAAAATTGTTGCTACTGATATTTCAGAGCACATGATTACTGTCGCACGCAGTCGGTTTAACGATCAAGCAACGGTTACCGTTGAAACAGCAGATTGTTTTAACTTACCGTATCAGGATGCTTCATTTGACACAGTTTTTATGGCTAATCTTTTACATATTATTCCAAATCCAGAAGCGGCGCTGACGGAATGTTTTCGGGTCTTGAAAAATAATGGCAGGCTTGTGGTGGTCAGTTTTACCCTTCATGGCATGAGTTTTTTCAATAAAATCCTATTTAAGTACCGCTATACAAGGAAATATGGCGTCAAGTCATCTGCAACGATCACACTTACTCCGCAATTAGCTAAAGAGATAACTAACTCTTCAGGTTTTAACACCGTGAAAGCGGAGTTAATCGGTTCAAATGTCAAAGCTGTATACCTTACAGCTAAGAAATAACCTAGTTTAAAGTCAGTCGCTGGTTAGTCAACAAACTCATGACACAAGAGGGACTTATTAGTCGACAGAGACCTACCCATAAGTACGCAAAGGGTGAGAAGGAGCATTTCTCGATACCCAATGTTCTCAATCGGAACTTCAGCCCAACAGCACCTAATCAAGCATGGGTTGGCGATGTCACTTTTGTTTGGACTGGCAACAAATAGGCTTACCTAACTGTTGTTCTCGATTTATATGCGCGTAAAGTCATAGGTTGGGCTATTTAAAATCGTCCTGATAGCGAACTAACAAAGAAGGCTTTACGAATGGCGTTTGAAAGTCGAGGTAAACCTAATAAATTACTTTTTCATAGCGACCAAGGGTGTCATTACACATGCAAGACCTTCAGACAAATGTTGTGGCGATATGCCATTATACAAAGTTTAAGTCGTCGTGGAAATTGCTGGGATACTGGGCGTATTATGATCAATACTGATGGAACACTTCTTCAGGAGTTTTAAAAAAGAATGGATGCCCAAGGTAGGCTATAACGAAATCCGAACCGCAACACGCTCGATTACAGATTATATCAACGGCTATTACAACAAGTATCGCCCACACCAATTTAACGAAGGGCTTTCACCGATAGTCGCAGAGAAAGGATATTTAAATAACTCCAACAAGATGGCCAGTTTTAGTTGACCACTTCACTTTCAAAAGTTCGTGTCACTTGGCTGTAAAAGTCGGCCAAGTGAACACTTTTTAACAAAAATTTAAACTAAATCACTAACACAGCCACAATCGTGATTGCCATCACATAAAAAAATCACCAACCACACTTTTTTGCATAAGTTATATCTATCTTGATTATCACTCTAATCTAGCAATCTTTACAATGCACCTAGTTTAACTATTTCGCGATTTTAATTCGCACAAAAGGCAAAATCATGCACACAAAACTAACCGCTTTAGCGTTTATTGTTTCAAGCTCAACATTCCAACAAGCACAAGCTTTTGAGACTAACGCAGCACAAGACGTTGAACGTATTATCGTGACTGGTTCACGTCGTAACGATCGCACTGTATCAGAAAGTACCGTCCCTGTTGATGTTATCAATGTCGAAGATATGAGTAGCACTGGTCAACTTGAAGTGAGCCAGATCTTATCGACCCTCATTCCAAGTTTTAACTTTCCCCATGCGGCAATGTCAGATGGCACCGATCACTCTCGCCCTGCTGTGTTACGTGGTTTAGCACCAGATCACACCCTAGTGCTTATTAACGGTAAGCGCCGTCACAGTTCAGCATTACTAAACTTAAACGGTAGTGTTGGTCGTGGTTCAAGCGCGGTTGATTTAAATACTATTCCAACGTCAGCAATTAAAAGCATTGAAGTTTTACGTGATGGCGCAGCGGCGCAATATGGTTCAGACGCGATTGCTGGTGTGATTAACATCATTTTAAAAGATCAAACGGGTGGTAATGTCAGCATCACTTATGGTCAATATGAAACACAAATGGCGGGCGCGGCGCAGTTAACCGACGTTAGCGTTGATGCCAAAGGCGAACTAGTCTTTACTACTGGTGCTGATCGCACCATGAGCGACGGTGGCACCACCACTATTGCTGCTGACTGGGGCACTGAAATTAGCGACCAAGGTTTCATCCATTTAGCACTCGAGTCACGCAACCGTCAGGCAACCAATCGCTCTGGTTTTGACCTACGTTAACAATATGGCGAAAGCGGTGATGGCGTGGTTGACCCACGCGATTTAACCATTGACCGTTATAATCACAAGTTTGGTAAAGCCGAACTTAAAGATATCGCATTTTTCTATAACTTTGGTTGGCAGTTAACAGACACCAGCGAGTTATATTCATTTGGTAGCTTTAGCGAACGTGACGGCTTATCTGGCGGCTTTGTTCGTCTGGCAAAAAACCGTCGTAATGTTAGTGAAGTTTATCCTGATGGCTTCTTGCCGCACATTGCCTCGAACATTAAAGATCACGCGATTGTTGCAGGGATCAAAGGCGAAACGAACGACTGGAGCTGGGACATCAGTGCCAACTACGGGAAAAACGATTTCGGCCTAATAGTTAAAAACTCGATCAATACTTCAATGGGTGTTAATAGTCCAACCGAGTTTGATAATGGCAGCTTAGTTTATGCGCAAAGCATCTTGAACCTAACGGCTAATAAGTTCTTCGATCTTGGCTTACCAAACGAAGTATTTGTCGCTGTCGGCGCCGAATATCGTCATGAGAATTATCAAATCAACGCGGGTGAAGAAGCGTCTTACATTACTATTTTAGATGATTCTGGTAACCCAGTCGCTGCTGGCGGTGCTCAGGTACTTGCAGGTTTCTCACCTGAGAGTGCCGTGGACAAAACGCGCCACAACAGCGCAATTTTTATTGAACTAGACACTGACTTAAGCGATGACTTTAACGTATCTATCGCCACACGCT
>JABSRS010000051.1:0-6994 GCA_013214885.1 Gammaproteobacteria bacterium | reverse complement strand
TGGCACGACATTAACCAGCAAGCTAGCAGCGCGTTTCGCCCTTAGCGATGAGTTTGCGATTCGCGGTGCAATTAGCACTGGCTTTAGAGCGCCGTCGTTAGCCCAAAGCAGCTATAAATCAGTGACCACTGAGTTTGAAAAAGGCGTGCCAAGTGAAATCGGTATTTTCCCAGTAGATCACGCTGCCGCCCAAGCACTAGGTGCCAAGCCATTAGCAGCTGAAGAGTCGGTTAATGCAACACTAGGTTTTGTTTACGAGTTAGACAACTTCAATCTAACCGTTGATGCCTACAAGATTACCATTGATGACCGTATCGTATTATCTGAAAACTTAAAAGGCCCAGCGGTCGTGTCAATCTTACAAGCAGCTGGCGAACTAAACGTTCAAAAAGCCCGTTACTTTACCAATGCTATTAATACCACCACTAAAGGTATCGATATTGTTGCAACCTACGATTATGACTTAGCGAACTACGGCGAGTTACGTTTAAGTGCAGCGGTAAACTTTAATGATACCGAAGTCACTGGGATTAAAGCTAACCCAAGCGAGCTAGATTCATTAGGCGATGATTACAAAGTATTTGCGTCACGTGAAATTGCCCGTTTTGAAAAAGGTACCCCAAAAGACAAGTACAACTTGGCGGCTAACTGGAAACTAGACGATATTAAAATCACGCTAAGAGCAACTCGTTACGGCGAAGTACTCGATGCATCAAGCACCGTTGCTAAGCATGAGTGGTTAGCAGCGAAATGGATTACTGACTTAGACATCAACTATCAGCTAAGCGATGGCCTAAATGTTTCTGTTGGTGCCAATAACCTGTTTGATCAATACCCGCAAGATACCATCAGCAATATCGGACAATCTGACTTTAACCAGATTTTTCCATACTCAGGTTTCTCAGCTTACACCATCGATGGTCGCTTTGTTTACGCCCGTCTAAGCTACAAGTTCTAGTCGCAACGGTAGAGCGTTTTAAATAAACGCTCGATACTTACAGAGATATTGGTGCCTGTGGAGCTAACCGTATTTTTCAGGGATGAAAAATTTAGCTTAGAGCCGAAGCAAAACCTTGTGTCTTCGACACAAGGAAGTTTACGGAGCAGTGATGTATTTACGGCGGGTTTGTGCAATAGGTACCGATATCTAATTACTGCGCGCTTACTAAAGAGATAGAGCTCTGTGTTTTAAGTTAAACTTTTAAACCTAGCTTTTACTTTTCGAATAAAAAACCCACACCACGCCAAAACCAACTGACCAGTTATCTTGCTTGAACACCAATGGGCTATCAGCTAATTGTGTACCCGCTAATGAATGATAACGAACAAAGCCACCAGTCCAAATTGACTTGTTTTTATAAGTCATTCCAACGGAAATATCACTTCCCGCATAACCCGCGTTGGTATCGAAGGCATGACGTTGCGCCGTTGCATAAGTTGATGGCACACCGTAATAATAATTGAGATATTTACTGCTGCTGATAAGTCATGCTTGGGCCAATATGCCACCCAGCATTAGCGATTGAGCTAAAATCAGTCGCAATAGCCTTGCGGGTAAAAACTCACCAAACCATTGCTCATTACTCGTCGGGCTATTTCAGAGAGCGCTTATTTTCCAGACTTCAAAATATCGATTTTGAGATCCCTTATGACAAATGGTTTACCAACTTAACCACCAAAGGCAACACGAGTTCAGCATCATATTTATCATGCTTGAAGAACTGTTTCACAGCGGAAAATTACAAGCTAGACAGAAATTATTGTGTTATGTCCCTGAAAGCGGACGTTTTTCCAGTGCATTTATGCAAATGACAGTTGTGTAACGATTCAGAGAATGTATGAAGATGAAAAAAGACGATGTACCACAGATAACAGCAGCACCTATCAAGGGCAGCGAAAATTATTATACGCAGTAGACAAAGACGGCCATTATGAAGGCGTTACCTCTAGTGGCTGGGAGGTCGAAATCTTTGCGACCCAAATGGCGGTCGATGATTTAGCCGATCAAACCCGTGAAGCCCTAACACAAACAAAAGCTGGGTCAGTGTCTCCCCTTAGCTATCACATGCTCAACTTACGCTTTGATCTAACATCATTGGCGCAAACGACTGGCTTTTTCCAATGGCAAATCAAACGCCATCTCAGACCTGCGATATTTAATAAGCTAAGCGATAGTAAGTTAAACCAATACGCCCAAGTGATGAAACTTAGCATCGAGCAACTAAAACAATTACCGAGCGATCAATGACCGATATTTAATTAGCAATTGACCCCCAGCAATCATCACACTGTGAAACGGGTGTGCTTTCCACGTTACTGCGCGCTAAAGGACTCAATATTTCAGAACCGATGGCGTTTGGCTTATCCAGTGCCCTGACTTTTGTGTACCTGCCAATCATCAAAATTGGTGGGATACCGTTAGTGGCCTATCGAATGCCGCCAAAAACCATTATTAAGTCGGTGTGTAAAAAACTAAATATTAAGCTCCACAGTCAAAAGTTTTCCGATCCTGATAAGGGCATGCAAGCACTTGACGATGAACTCGCCAAGGGCAACTTAGTTGGGATCCAAAGCTCGGTCTACTGGCTGCCTTATTTTCCTGAAGACATGCGTTTTCACTTTAATGCTCATAACTTAGTAGTTTATGGCAAGACAGCAGCTGGTAACTATTTGATTAGCGACCCAGTGTTTGAAGAGCTAGTTGAATGCCCGAGTGATAATTTAAAACGTGCCCGCTTTGTCAAGGGAACGCTGGCCGCTAAAGGATTAATGTACGTGATTAGAGATGTCCCTAAAGACATCGATTTAACCCCGCATATTTATAGCTCAATTGCCAAGACCGCTAAAATGATGAGTGGCTTAATCTTGCCATTTTTCGGGATTAAAGGGATTAATCATTTAAGTAAAAAGATCCGAAATTTAGACCCGAACAAAACCAAATACAACAAACTATTTCTAGCTCACATCGTCAGAATGCAAGAAGAAATTGGCACGGGTGGCGCAGGATTTCGCTTTATGTATGCCAGTTTTCTCGATGAAGCCTCAAAGCTAACCGACGATAAAACCTATTTGAAGCCGCGACTCAGACCACCGCTGTTGGTGACAATTGGCGTGATTTTGCAATGGACTCGGTGTTGTTTTGTAAAAAACGTAAAGAGTTAACATTGGGCAATGTCGCCGATAAACTGCAACATTGCAGCGAACAGGAGCTTAAGTGAACCGTTTTACGTGCCAGATTCGATTTAGCGATTTAAGCATTTAATTTCCTTATTACTAACCATAAAACAAAGTCCAAATTAGCGTTTAATCTTAGTCATTAGTACGGTCTCAAACACCGCGGCCATCACAATTAAGGCTCCGCCGACATAAACCATCATACTTGGCCATTGGCCCAGAATAAGTGCCGCGAGTAACACGCCATATAACGGCTGCAAACACGAAATAAGCCCCGCTGTTTTTGCCGATAAATACTTAAAACAATTGGCTAAAAATGCATGGGGCGTCGCCGTAAAAACCACCGACAACAACAAGAGTAACCCAAACTCGCCAATCGCGCCATCAACAACTAAGCCACTCATTTGCAAGGGGTTAAACTCAACAAAAGGCGACAGCATTACAGCAACAACCAAGGTTTGATAAAACATCGCCTGAGTGCCTTTGTAATGGCTAAAGTAACGTTTGTGTAACACATTACGCAGCGCGAACAAGAAGCCAGACACAACGCCAATGACGATGCCTAAAGTTTGATCATTGCTAATATTAAACTCTGGCACTAACAAGAACACCCCAATGAAAACAGCTAAGGCGCAAAAGATGTCACGAGCATGAGGTTTGGTGCGATTAAATAGTGGCTCAAGAAATACCGTGATCACCGGGTAACTAAAAAATGCCAGCATTCCAGTAGCAACACTGGAAAGTTGCATCGCCCAAAAATAAGTAACCCAATGCAAACCAACTATTATGCCAAGCATTATGGCAATTAGATAATCTTGACGATTGTTGAGCTGTAATCGGTCACCCTGAAACTTAATAATCAGCATTAACGCGAATGCCGCAATAGCGGTGAGAAACATCGTGATATCAAGTGCCGACCATGGCAACAGGTGCGAGAACAGTGCGGTACCGCCAAATAGCAATACCGAACCGTGTAAATGAATTAAACTACGTTGATGGGCGTCCAACAATTAACCTTCAGAGGCTGGTTGGCTCGCTTTTAAACTGGCCATTGGCTGACCAAGGCGAGTAACGGTTTCAGGCTCTAGGTGTGGTTCAAAATGCGATAACATCTCATCACCAAATAACATCACCACGGTGCTGCCAAGCTTAAAGCGACCCATTTCGTCACCCTTCTTGAAGCTAATGACGTTGTCACCGCTCGTTGGGTAGTCCCAGCTGTCGAGTTGATTAGACGGCGGTGTCACAGTGCCATGCCAAGTCGTTTCAATGCTAGCAACAATGGTTGCGCCAACAAGTACCATCGCCATCGGACCAAATTCAGTATCGAAAATAGCGGCAACACGCTCGTTACGGGCAAACAAACCAGGCACATTAGCCGCAGTTAACGGATTAACCGAAAATAAATCGCCCGGGACATAAACCATTTCACGCAACGTTGCATCCATTGGCATATGAATACGGTGATAATCTTTTGGCGCGAGATAAATTGTTGCAAAGTGACCATTAGCAAAAGGCTTAGCCCGTGCTTTATCGCCACCTAGCAGGGTAAATGCCGAGTAATCATGACCTTTAGCTTGAATAATTCGACCAGCTTTCATCTCGCCTAACTGGCTAACACAACCATCAACGGGTAAAACCAAATCAGTTTCACTAATTGGACGGAGGTCTGGCTTTAATGCTCGAGTAAAAAAGTCATTAAATGAGCTGTATTGGCTCGGCACTTCGCGCTCAGCCTCTGACATATCAACTTTATATTGCTTAATAAACCAAGTAATAACTCGTGTGGTCATCGAACCGTGTTCACCAGCAGCCAGACGACCCAAAAAACGCGATAACGCATGTTTAGGTAACCAGTATTGACCAGTAATTTTCAATTTATCGCTAAAACTCACTTATATATCCTTTTAAACTAAATTTTGTGATCCGAACCCGCTATGTGGCGATTCGCTTTATTATTATCTAATGATTCAATGATCTTGTGGTAATTATCAAAACGCTCGGGATCGATTTTTTCATCCTCAACCGCTTGTGCAATTAAGCAACCCGGATCGTTACCGTGTTTACAATCGCGGAATTTACAGCCACCAAGGAACTCTCTAAACTCGATAAAACACCAAGCGATCCGATCTGCATCAATATGCCATAGACCAAATTCACGGACCCCAGGGCTATCGATTAAATCGCCACTGTGACCAAAGTGCAGTAACTTAGCTGTAGTGGTGGTGTGAGTACCTAAACCAGAATTTTGCGAGACATCACCAATCACTAACTCAGCCTCAGGCATCAAGGCATTAATTAATGAAGATTTACCTACGCCAGACTGACCAACAAATATGCTGACCTTATCTTTTAATAGGTCATTAATTTCATCAACGCCCTCGCCAGTATGACTCGATAGCATCACCACTTTGTAATTAAGCTCGCGGTAAGGCTCTAACATCGAATCAAGTAGCTCGAAACCTTCTTCATCGAGTAAGTCGATTTTATTAAGCACGATAATCGGCTCAATTTCGACATTCTCAGCCGCCACTAAATAGCGATCGACAATTTGAGTTGAAAAAGCAGGTACGATCGACGAAACAATAAAGATCCGGTCGATGTTCGAGGCAATAATCTTAACGCCATCGTAATAATCAGGACGGGTTAATACCGAAGTACGGGCTTGAACAGCTTCAACCACCCCACTGATCCCAGAAAAGGTATCATTGCCTTTACGCCAGACGACCCGGTCACCCGTGACAATTGAGCCGATATTACGGCGCAGATTACAGCGAAAGGTATTGCCTTCACGATCTTCAATGTCCGCGTGTTGACCGTAGCGAGAGATTACCAAGCCATCTTCCTGCCCGCCGAGTTGCTCATCTTGCCACTCAACGTTACGAGAATTCTTCTTGCCTGATAGACGTTTAGCCTGGTTTGTTTTAACCCGACGGACTTGCCCTTTTGTTAACTTTTTTTGTTTAGCCAATGCAGTTTCTTAACTTAATATAAATAGGAATTTTCAAAATTGAGCCAATGATACTATGGAAAATGATAAATTTCCTCTACTATACTAAGTATAAGACAATAAGATAGTTAAGAAGCCCATGCAATCACACAACAATAAAGCACATAACCTAATCTGGGTTGATTTAGAAATGACGGGATTAAACCCTGATATCGACCGGATCATCGAGATCGCCACTATAGTGACCGATAGTGAGCTCAATACGCTAGCCGAAGGGCCAGTGTTTGCGATTCATCAATCTGATGATGCGCTCAATGCCATGGATGAATGGAACACTACCCATCACCATGCCTCGGGATTAGTCAAACGAGTACGCGAAAGTGAGATTAACGAAGCAGAAGCTATTCGCCAAACCCTAGAATTCTTAAAACCTTGGGTTGAAAAAGGTATTTCACCAATGTGTGGTAATAGCATTGGCCAAGATCGTCGATTCATGGCGCGACACATGCCATTACTTGAAGAATTCTTTCACTATCGCAATATCGACGTTAGCACTATTAAAGAACTGGCTCGACGTTGGAACCCACCAATTCTTGCTGGTGTTCAAAAAGCAGGCAGCCACCTCGCTTTAGATGATATTCGCGAATCTATCGAAGAATTACGTCATTATAAGCAGCAATTCTTCAAAATTTAAGCAGTTGACACTTTTTTTGATAAAAAGACTTGCAGCGCGGCTCAATTTATCTATAATGCGCCTCGCTGATTAGGACAACTGAGCAGCAAGAAAATAGAGAAATGCGACTTTAGCTCAGCTGGTAGAGCGGAACCTTGCCAAGGTTCAGGTCAGGAGTTCGAGCCTCCTAAGTCGCT
>JABSRS010000518.1 GCA_013214885.1 Gammaproteobacteria bacterium | reverse complement strand
CATGAATTAAAAATCATGCCTTGTACTCGTATCCAACCCAAGCTCTGAAACCTGCATTTTCAAGTGGCACGGGTATATATCGCATTCAATAGTCCCATGAACATAGAAAATGCTGATACTCGCTATCAGCATTCGCCCTAGATCAAACTCCCCTAGATATATATCAATAAGACATTATTTCGAACCAAGTAAACTTAGTTGCAATTACATTATTGAGCTATCGAGATACCTTTATGAATACAATCCCAAGTTATATGACTTCGCGCCATCGTCATTGTGATGAGTCTTTTATCGAAGCGGAATCGGCAGTTGCTACCAAAGATTGGCCTGTTGCAACCATCGCATGGCAAGTTTTTAGTGACGATTTTGAGCATCATTTAAATCAAGAAGAGCAAGTGCTGTTTCCCGCGTTTGAACACGCAACGGGCATGACCATGGGACCAACCCAAGTGATGCGCGGTGAGCATGTCCAAATGCGCCAGTTGGTCAATCAAATGACTCAATCATTATCACAACAAGCTCAAGCAACCTATTTAGGATTGTCTGAAACAATGATGATGTTAATGCAGCAACATAATATGAAAGAAGAACAAATGCTCTATCCGATGACCCAATCAAATCTGCCAGATCCAGACGAAGTATTGACTCAGGTTAAAGCATTCAAATGAGCACGTTAACACCAACAGTTTTGGACGTTAGTGAATATGAGGCTCCTGAGCCAATGCGATTAATCTTGCAGTCACTGCCAAAGTTACAACCAGGGCAGCTCTTGTTGGTAAAGCATCGTAAAGAGCCAACATTACTCTACCCAAAACTTATTGAAGCTGGCTTTAGATTTATAACGATTGAGCTAAAATCGACAACGGCGTCTCAATTTGAAATTGGGATTTGTTACGAATGTGACCTTGAAGCACTACAGCAATATTTTAAATCATCAAAAGCATAGAGCAAGACCATGAATTTAAACGGACTTAACTTCGACAACATGCCGCCATTTGAAGTGCCGCGCGGCTTCTTTTTAACCGCCCCTTTATTTGGCATTTTATCAGCCCTTATCATTGCTTTTTCGGGTGAGCAGCTATGGGTGAGCCGATGGACTCCAGCAACATTGGCACTGACCCATGCAATGGTCTTAGGCGTTATCTCCATCACGATGTTCGGTGCTCTTTTTCAACTGCTACCAGTGCTTGGTGGTATTACTATCCCGCGAGTAAAACTAGTTGCTTACACCGTACTCAGTGCATTGTCCTTGGGCACATCACTATTGGTTGCTGGTTTTTATTTTAGTAATTATGAGCTTTTTGTTCCTGCGATATCACTACTTGGCATGGTGTTAATTGGTTTTATATTGCTAATATTAGATCAAATACGAAAGTATAATGTTGCCAATGAATCGATTAGAGCAATCAAGACTGGGATATTTTCATTAGTGCTGGTTCTCGCTATCGCGACATTGTTATTAGCTGATTATCTGCTTGGCACCAGTTTTAATGGCAGCAAGGTATTAACCGATTACCATGCGACTTGGGGGTTGGTTGGTTGGATTTCGTTAATTATTATCGGGGTTAGTTTTCAAGTGATCCCGATGTTTCATGTGGCGCCAGCCTTTCCAAAATGGTGTACCAACCTTTTAGTTGGTGGCTTATTTTCAGCGTTAATTATAAATTTCATTTGCAGCTTTTTTAGTCATCTTGTGATGATAGGACAGGCTTCAACATTGCTGATAAAATTATTATTAGTGGTTTATGGCATGACCGCTTTACGGCTGTTAACCCAACGAAAGCGTAAAATTAAAGATCCTAGTATAACCTGTTGGCAAATAGGGTTCGTTACTCTCATTGGTGTAAGTGTGATGGGTATTGTGGCCAGCTTTATTGACCTACCTACCGAACTATCCACTGAGCTATCCTTTGCACTGGTGGTGTTATTTGTCTTTGGTTGGATTATCAGCGTTATTATGGCAATGACGATTAAGATAATGCCTTTTCTGGCCTATTTACACTTGCAGCAATTGTGCGGCAGTAATTTTGAAGCGTTTGCCCTGCTGCCCAATGTTCACCAATTGCTGAGCAAAAAGAAAATGAACCTGTTACTGATGTCTCACATAAGCTCATTGATTGCGTTGGCCATCACATTAATAGCACCGTCATTTTATGGGTTACTTGCCGCTAGCACTTTGATCCAATTTAGTTACTTAGCTTTAATAT
>JABSRS010000517.1 GCA_013214885.1 Gammaproteobacteria bacterium | reverse complement strand
CAATAGTCGCGACAATGTAATAACCAAATATCACAACGACAATGCTCGTTACTGACATGTCGATGCCTGTTTGGTCATTAACTAAATTGGTGATCATGCCCGCTGGAGCCGACACAAATACCACGCCAACTAACAACAGCAACACAATCGCAAACACATTCATAAAGTGTTTGGCGCCATTACCAAGGTAACGGCCAGTGATCGATGGGACTGATGCACCGCCATTGCGAATGGATAACATGCCAGCAAAGTAATCGTGGACCGCACCACCAAAAATACAACCAAGCACAATCCATAGCATCGCTGCTGGACCATATAAAGCACCCATAATTGGACCAAAGATTGGTCCGACACCAGCAATATTTAATAACTGAACTAGATAAACCTTAGGTGTTGACATCGGGACAAAATCGACGCCATCTTCCTGGGTATAAGCAGGGGTGGTACGTTGTTCATTGATGCCGAATATTTTTTCGACTATTGCACCATAAATAAAATAGCCAGCTAGCAGCAGGCCAACACAGAATAGAAACCACAGCATATTATTTTCTCATTATTATATTAATTAGAGCGGCATCTTAATTAAACAATGAGGGCGTTACAGTAGAAAAAATCCTCGGTGGTGCTATAACGGCTTAAGTGGTCAAATGCTCAGGGTGAGTGGTTTGGTGAAATTTAGCTCAAGCCGTAGCGATCTTTGAGCTCTTTTAAATAACGGCGACTGACTGGCACTTGTCCGCCATTGGCAGTAGTGATTTGCGCGAGGCCATTGTCGAGTAGTTTGATCTCACGGATCGCCAATGGATGGATTAAATACTGGCGATGACAATAAATTAATGGGGTCTTTTGGGCGAGGGTTTTTAAGGTCAGTTGCGTGGTGGTTAACAGGTCACCGCTGGCAATGTGGACACCAGTTTGGTCCGAGTAGGCATAATCAATTTCATCGGGCGGTAGTAATAAAATACGCTGGTGGCCACTACAAGGAACCAGCTCTAACATCGGCTGAGTTAACGGGCTAAAATCGACCAGCGTACGTTGCTCTTGGAGCCGAGCGATGGTTTTTTGTAAGCGGACACCATCAACGGGTTTTAGCAAATAATCGAAGGCGTTGCTCTCGAAAGCTTTAATCGCAAATTCATCGTAAGCGGTAACAAAAACTATCGATGGCATGGTATCTGGATCGAGCATTGACAATAGCTCTATACCAGTGATTTGTGGCATCTGAATATCCAAAAAGATCACTTCAGGTTTCAGCTGATTAATACTCTTTAGTGCCTCAATCGCATTTTGACAGCTACCTATTACCTCAACTCCACCGTTATCATTGAGTAAATCAATCAGCGCTTGGCGGGCGTAAAACTCGTCATCAATCACTAGTGCTCTGATCATATTATTCGCCCTTATTATCTGAGGTTGCTGTCGGATGGGGCATAGTGATCGTAGCCTTGGTCCATTGTTGAGGTTGGCAACTCATTAATAAACCATACTGCTGGCCAAACATGTTTTTAAGCCGCTTATCGACAATTTTTAATCCTAAGCCAGTGGCTTCACTGGAGCCACGGTAATTCCCCGCGTTATCACTCACCACCAACTCGATGTGATCAGGATGAGTGATTGAACTAATAGTAACATTACCACAAGCTAGCAAGGAGGAGGTGCCATGTTTTATCGCATTTTCAATCAATGGCTGCAAACTAAAAGGCGGAAGTTTTAACGACAATAATCCAGGATTAATATCGATATCAACCGTTAACCTGTCGCCAAATCGCGCCAGCTCAATCTTAAGGTAATCGTTAATGTGCTCCAGTTCTTCCTCTAAGGTAATGATATCGCTTTGTTGGCTTAAATTACGGCGGAAAAACTGCGATAAATGTTGAATTAATGCCCGTGCCTGATCGGGATCGCGCCGAATAACCGCATTAATGGTATTGAGGGTATTAAATGTTGAAAACAACTTCTGTTTCGGCTCATATAATTTAATCGTGCCTAACACTTGCTCGTGACCATCGAGTACTGGAATAACCAAGACCGATCCTAAACGACAGTTGTCATTAAGCGAGCAGCTGTAAGTAATATCATAACCATTGGCATAGATAATCTTGGCCTCGTCGATAGCCTCTCGAGTATAGGACGAGGAAATAGGCGTGCCAGGTAAATGATGATCGGAGCCAATGCCAACGAAGGCCAGAATTTTGTCACGGTCGCTGATGGAGACTGC
>JABSRS010000516.1 GCA_013214885.1 Gammaproteobacteria bacterium | reverse complement strand
AGTGACTTACTTCGGTAATCAAAACCGTAAGATCAATCAAATAAACACTTATATTCTGTATTTAAAGCTATGGTAAAAAGTTTAACTTCAATATCGGTTACCCTTCTTACCTTTGATTCTATTTTTGCCAAAGTACTTCGGCTAATATTCCATTCTAATAAATTACATTTTTCTGCTAACTGATCCTGTGTCCTCCCATTTCTTTCTCTAATTTTTTTAACATTATTTCCGATTATATTCATCACTTCACTGCTCCGCTGTCGGAGCTTGATTATCACAAAGAAATACCTTAAGGCTGATCCACTATCGGAGCAGTCTAATTTGAGAGATAAAATGTTTAAAATAGAAATAAAAGTAAATAGTCTTATTGTTGAAATACTGGAGGACCAATCTTTCAATGATTTCACTATCTCAGAATTAAAAGATGAATATATTAATTTATCCATTGATAGACCTCCTGTAGAAGCAAGGAAGTTTGTATATAGACAGGTCTTAAGGCTGGTTAAGCGTGGCTTATTATCAAAAGAAGATGACAAAAAATTTAAGCGTATTACATACAGAAAAACAGAGCTATTTAGTCGTGTTGTATTGATTAAAAAAAATCAAATTAATGAGCAATACTACAACCTGTTTAGTGATGTAATCAAAAATGATAGTACTTCAGCCAAGACTAGTTTGGAGGCTAAATTACATGAGTATAAGGTGAATATGCTATCAGTAAAGGCGGAGTCTGAAGAGTACATTCAATTAGCTAAGTTATTTCCAGACATGAAAGAACAGCTCAAAGAAAAATATAATCTAGCAAGAGATCAAAGCTCTAAATTTCTTGGCCAGATCAAAGCTATTAATACATTAATATACCTTCAACGTGGTTCTAAATAGAGTCAGCTAAACTTGTCGTTACAGCTTCAATCAATTCTTAGGTGTTTCAATTGATGGTGGGTACAACACGAAGGCCTGTCACTACATTTGTCTTTTACCCGCGCTTTGCGCAGGACTATGCCAGGCACATATTATTGAGCGGTAAGCATACCAATTACGTATTTATGTTTGCGTCATTATTATTTTCTTTACTCGTGCAATGGTCGCTCGAGAACATTTCAATGCCTTTTGTATATCGGTATAACTCAGTCCGGCAGTAAGCATAGTTTTAATATTTTTGTGTAACTCGATATTAATCTGCTTACCTTTGTACTTCCCTTCCGCTTTGGCTTGAGCAATGCCTTGTGCCTGACGTTTTTGCCTTGTCTCATAATCATCACGCGCCATAGCGGCACCAAGATCTAACATGAAACTAGTTAATGCTTGCTGTATTGCTGATAGCTCTGGTTGGTTTACTCCGAGTGCCAGATGCGTCATAGGCTGATCAAGAACAACAATTGTCAGCCCCTTTTCTTGAATACGTGATTTTAGAGTTTGCCATTGTTGATAAGGCAAGCGTGTTAATCTATCCATTTTTTCAATAAGCAATACATCTCCATTGTGTGAATCATTGAGCAGGCGTTCCAGCTCTGGACGTGCAGCTTTAGTACCACTTTCATTTTCAACATAGAAGCCTGCGATTTTATGATCGTGCTGTTTAACAAAAGCGATCGTTTCTTCTTTTGCTCGATCTGCGGATTGCTCTAATGTAGAGGCTCGTAGGTAGCATCGGACAAACATAGCATTATCTCTAGTTTCGTTTGGATGGTTTCACTATAGTAGTTTCGTTAGGATAGTGCAGGCATTAAATGAAACTAGATTATGGAAGTGTGCAGCTAGTTTCGTTAGGGCATACTCATATGGCGTTGTTGACTAAATCAGGGAACCTTTCGTAAATCTTGTGATCCGATCATTATCACGGATTTAAAAAGGTTCATCTGATGGGTAAGTCGAAGAACAAAGTCACAAACTGGCCAGAGTATAATCGTGCGTTAACTCAACGTGGCTCAGTTACATTTTGGGTAGACGAATCTGCCATAGAAGCATGGACTTGCACTAAACATCACGGAAAACGTGGTCGAGGAGTTCAATTATCTGACGTGGCAATTGAAACGGCATTAATAGTGAAAGGTGTATTTTCTCTGCCATTACGCTCATTACAAGGCTTTATCGATTCCATTTTTTCTCTGATGAATGTTCCACTGCGTAGTCCCAATTATTCGAGCATAAGTAAACGAGCCAAAGCGGTTGAAATAAAATATCGTAACCCATCGAGAGGTGCTATCCGACATATCGCCAT
>JABSRS010000515.1 GCA_013214885.1 Gammaproteobacteria bacterium | reverse complement strand
GTACATCGAAAAAGGCATCGATCTGAGCATTTATACCGCGCTTAATTGGGCTTGAATAAACAATGCGATCATCAATCTCAACTCGGTATAAATCGACTGTCGTTGAGTAGATATCACCCGTATATACAAATCCTATGCTAAAGTTTTTAGAGGTTTCTTCTTTTAATGGTGCAAACCCAAGTTCATTAGCTAATTCAGAGTCGGGGCGAAGTGTGACTAGATCAGTCAATTTGCCGTTATCAATCGAGATAGAGCGTTGAGTAAAGTGTTTTTGTTGGACACCAGGGGCTCTAAAGCCAGTGGATAGCGCCCCGCGCATCGAAAACTCATCGTTAAATTCATAGCGACCTGTTACCTTTCCAATCACAGTATCGCCAAAATCTGAATAATCTTCATAACGGGCCGCGACGCCAACCGTTAGTTGGTCACTGAAATACCACTCACTATCGACATACAATGAATAATTATCACGGTTGGTATCGATTTCCATTTCAGGACGGTAGCCAGCAAAACCTTGCATTCCAGGGGCTGTAACAATACATTGCTTTTCTGGATCTGGTGACGTAGGTTCAGATGCTTCGCCACACAAGGTGTCACCGCGAGAGTAAGATACTTCATCACCAGCATTAATTACATAACCATCTTCACGCCATTCAAAACCAACCGCAATACCAACACCATTTTCTGCAATTGAAGAATCATCATAAAAACGGGTAAAATCTAAATTAAAAGTAGTTTGATTAGTTTCTAAGCTACCACTTTCGGCAGTCGTTGGGCTATCGGGACCATAACTGGCATTAATCGATGCTATATTTTTAAATGACAGCTCATTTTGGCCAAAATTAAGGCTGACATCCATCGCCCACTCGCCAAACTCTTGCTTGTAACCAACAGCAACAGATATATCTTCTGTTTTAGAGCCTAGCTCAGGAGTTATCCCCTGTGGGTATATATTTGACCAAACGCGGTTATCAGCAGCACTACGATAAAAGCCTTTAGACTCACCTTCTTTCACCGTATAACCACCAAACGAGTAAAGCTCACCTTCGCCAAGTGGTAGTTCCATGTTGTACCACAAAGAATGACTCTCAATTGCCGCTTCACCGATTAACAATAACTGCTTTGGTTGGTCAATCGAACCAAACCAATCCGTTTCAGTGGCACGGTTCATTTCATCGGCATCTTTAAACTCATAAGTCAGGTTTAGGTTGCCGCCATCACCAATTTCAAAACCGTAATTTGCCGCAAAGTCGATGGTATCGCCATCACCTTCGCTAGTTGTTCTAAGGCCAGTGGCTACTGAACCGCCTTCTGATGATTTTAGTACAATATTAATCACCCCAGCAATTGCATCACTACCATATTGGGCAGCAGCACCGTCACGTAAAATCTCAATTCGGCCAATCGCTGATAAAGGGATTGCACTTAAATCGGTTCCCGCATTACCACGACCAACATTTTGTTGAACCGCGACTAAGGCCTGCTGGTGACGACGTTTACCGTTAATTAACACCAACACCTGATCTGCACCAAGGCCACGCAATGTCGCTGGACGCATTAAATCTTGACCATCGGATGTAGTGGTGTTGTTCATGTTAAATGATGGCGCAACCTTACGTAAAAGATCCATCGTATTGCCCGCGCCAGAATTGGCGATAGTCTCTTGAGAAATAATATCAACCGGCGCCGCACTTTCAGTGTCGGTTCGACCACTGACGCGACTACCAATAGTTGTTATCACTTCAACATCTTTAACGGCTTTATCTGTAGACTCAGCAGCTACGGCTGTTGCTGATAACTGTAAAGCTAACGTGCCAACCAAGCTGGCGATGATTGTTTTCTTAAATTTATTATTATGATTTTGTGTTTGCTTTAACATTAAAGCTCTCTCCCATAGTGTCTTCAGGACCAATGCAACATTTGCAACATTTTAGTAACTTAAATAGAAAGTATCACAGCTGTTACGAATTGTTAACAGTTAAAAACAACTTTATTTGACAGGATAATTGACTTAGCAACCAAAATAAAATAACAATCGAAATAACAATAAGTTAATGAACCGATATTTTTGAATAGATAAGTATATTAGACTAATGTCTTAATGAGATGATAAACGAATATAAATAAAGACATAAAAAACATACAGTTAATTAATCAGTTATTTTGATTAAGATTAACTAATATAAACAACGGATTAAAAAACAAGCATTTTACTACATTTAAA
>JABSRS010000514.1 GCA_013214885.1 Gammaproteobacteria bacterium | reverse complement strand
ATTTTTTAGGGGTGCGAATAGCTCGCAAACATATTGGCTGGTATCTCAGGGAGCGACGTAATGATTTGCGTCAAGAGTTATTTAAGATAGAAACGGCAAGTGAACAACTTACCGTATTAGACAGAATTTTCACCGATAATTTTTAATAGAAGAGCAAAATTACATGTTTGATCAAAACCCAACAACGACCACTGAAACTCCACTATCAATTGATCCTATTCAACTTGCTAATGGTACTGTTAAACCACAATTACTACGTGATTCAGTAAAACGTGCGGTAAGTAACTTTTTTGCTCAATTAGATGGTGAAGAGCCAACTGAAGTATACGAAATGGTTTTATGTGAGATGGAACGTCCACTACTAGACCTTACTATGCAGTTTACTCGTGGTAACCAGACTCGTGCAGCAAACCTTTTAGGCATCAACCGTGGAACATTACGCAAGAAGCTTAAAAAATACGGCATGAACTAAGACTAGAACCTCTAGAATTAGTTAGTAACAAGCTAAATAAAAGCCTCGTCGAGTTAAATCGATGAGGCTTTTTTTATGGATATAAAAACTAAAAATCTATACACGTTGTAACAACGTGTATAGATAGTCGGATTACTTATGCAGGTTTAAATAACTTTTAAACTATAAATCGCCCCAGTACTTCTTGTTGCTGCTGGGTAATTAGTTGCTGTTGTGACATTGCTTCGTTTGTCACCTTGGCACTATCATGAACATCTTGTGAAAAACCTTTGATATTAATGGTGTTTTCATTAATTTCTTCAGCGACCAAACTTTGTTCTTCGGCGGCGGTGGCTATTTGGAAATTCATTTCAGTTATTTTACCGATCGCTCCACTAATGCTTTCCAGCGACTGGTTTGCCAGATTAGCCTTCTCGACACTCATTGTCGCCTCGTCTTGCGATTGCGCCATTACGGTGGCGACAGAGTGCGAGCTTTGCTGCAAGATTTCAATCATTGATTTTATTTCAGCAGTCGACTCTTGAGTACGCTGGGCAAGGTTTCTGACCTCATCTGCGACCACTGCAAATCCGCGCCCTTGTTCACCCGCGCGCGCCGCCTCAATTGCAGCATTAAGTGCGAGTAAGTTAGTTTGATCGGCAATACCGCTAATCACCGACAAAATTGTTTCAATATTGCTGGTTGAATCCTCAAGCTGCTTAACTTCATTGACCGCATTTTCGATATAAGTAGATAATTGAATAATTGAGTTCGAGGTCTGATTAACAATATCGGCCCCCTC
This sequence comes from Gammaproteobacteria bacterium, assembly GCA_013214885.1. Taxonomy (GTDB): domain Bacteria; phylum Pseudomonadota; class Gammaproteobacteria; order Enterobacterales; family Psychrobiaceae; genus Psychrobium. The sequence goes on along the minus strand of JABSRS010000514.1, from coordinate 973 downwards.
CTTTGCTGCCTGATCGGCAGATTCAGCAAATTGCGCCGCTTGTTGGGCATAGCCGGAGACCTCTAATGACGTTGATGACATTTCGGTCATTGCTGCGGCTAGCTGCTCAAGTTCCGCCAACTGCTGACTCATCGCTGTGCTCGACGATTGCGCCCCTTCAACGGCCTCTTCGGTGCCGAGATTTATTTGTTGGCTAAGTTTCTTACTGTCGCTAATTAATTGCTGTAATTTACTCACAAATTCATTAAAACCTTGGGCTAGCATCGAAAATTCTTGGTCGCCATCGGTTGCTAGTCGTTGGGTTAAATCACCATCACCACTGGAAATATCAGTCATTGCCGCACCGAGTTGCTCTAAGGGTGCCATTAATTTTCCGATTGATATCACCATGACAAATACCCCAAAAAACAAAGCAATTAACGAATAAAAAATTGCCTGATTTCTTAAGGTACTAGCGGTGCTCGATATGATGTCACTTTCAAGTGCCACCCCGAGGTACCAATTAATATTAGGAACTTTAACTAGCTTGATTAATAAAGATTGGCCATTAATGGTTAATTGCTGGAATTTCAAATCTTGTTTGAACTCAGTCCCAAAATAATTAGTCGTTGGTTGCCCATTAAGCTCAGTATTGGGATGAGAAATAAAGGATCCATTTTCACTGATCAAAAATGCATAACCAGCATCTAAACTTGGCTTACCAGTTAGTGGATCAACAGCTTCAATCTGTCCACCCTTCTCTCTTAGCTCTCTCCCAAAGGGAGTCATCACTCTGGGGAAATAACCTTTAGAATATTGGTCAGAAGGAAGGCCAGTTCTTGCGTCTACTGCTCCCCATAAGTCAGGAGTTCCTTCATCTAAATGATGGACAGGGATATTGTAAGCTTGCTCAACATCCAACATTTTTTCAGAAATTCCACGGAACTCATCTACCTTATCGGTTAAATTTTTACCTAGAAGCTTCTCGTACTCT
>JABSRS010000513.1 GCA_013214885.1 Gammaproteobacteria bacterium | reverse complement strand
TATCCAACGATAAGTTCAGAAATTTTCTTATTCGAAGCTGTTGGACGAATGCCACAACAGCTAATTAGGACATAGCCATAAAAAAGGCCCGTTAGGACCTTTTCTTTAAGCGTGCAAATAGAAGGGATTAGCTCATTTGACGGATGCGCTCTTTTAATACTTCCATCCCTGGCTTGTCATTGAGTAACTCTTCTTTGGTTAAGCCTGACAACTCATGGGGGAAAACTAGCCATTCATCTGTTTCATAAAGATAAAAATCAGGTGCACGGCCTGTTTTGTTGTTGTTTGGCTTATAATAAGGCGTCGCAATCTTCATTATTGGCGTATTAAGGCGACATTTCTTGGTTAAATCTTCAATAATTTGAGCTACGCTTAAGCCTGAATCATAGACATCGTCAACAATTAATAGGGTATCTTCGGCATTAACATTCTTAATAATATAATCAAGACCGTGAACTCGAACGTTAGATACCCGTTGTTCTATCCCGGTGTAAGACGAAGTGCGAATCGAGATATGGTCAGTTTTGATCCCGAAAAAATCTAACAGTTCCTGAACTGCGATACCAACAGGGGTGCCCCCGCGCCATACACCAATGATGTAATCTGGACGACATCCACTATCGAGGACTTTTAATCCGAGGTTATACGAATCATCGAGTAATTGCTGGGCATCAATATATTTTTTTGTCATGGTGTGGACCCTACCGCTGGGAAATAATCATTATAGACTATAGATAAATTCCACGTGATTATAACCAATTGTGAATACCATTACATTGATAAAATAGCCTTTATCACCTAAAGATTGACTAAAGCCGTGTTTTTGGTTGTTTATACTTCGTGATGTAGTGCAAATAAACCCAAGTTTTAATTTACTAATGCGACAAATGTACCTATAATATGTTCGCAATATTTTATACCTTTTCCTACTTATTTGGTGAGATGTTGCAATGCTAAGAATCGCTCAAGAAGCCCTAACTTTCGACGATGTTTTACTCGTCCCTGGACACTCAACTGTCCTACCCCACACCGCAGATCTGCGGACTAAATTAACTCAAACTATCAGCTTAAACATTCCTATGTTGTCGGCATCTATGGATACCGTAACAGAAGCTCGTTTGGCGATTGCTCTAGCCCAGGAAGGCGGTATTGGTTTTGTTCATAAGAACATGACTATTGAAGCACAAGCACACCAAGTGTCGCTAGTGAAGAAGTTTGAGTCTGGTGTCGTTTCTGACCCAGTCACTGTTAGCCCTGATGTTACGATCCGTGAAATTAACGAAATGCGTCAAAAACTTGGTTTCTCAGGATTCCCAGTGGTTGATAAAAACAACCTATTGGTTGGCATTATCACTTCACGTGATATCCGTTTCGTCACTAATCTTGATAAGCATGTGTCTGTGTTAATGACGCCAAAAGATAAGCTTATAACGGTTAAAGCAGGTGAGAACTCAGATCAGGTATTAAATCTGATGCACGAACACCGGATTGAGAAAATATTAGTAGTTGATGATGCCTTTAAATTACAAGGGATGATCACGGTAAAAGATTTCCAAAAAGCCGAAGAAAAGCCAAATGCTTGTAAAGATAGCGAAGGTCGTCTGCGTGTTGGCGCAGCGGTTGGCTGTGGCGCAGGTACTGACGAGCGTATCGCGGCACTAGTTGCTGCTGGTGTTGATGTATTATTGATTGATACCTCACACGGTCACTCGCAAGGTGTGCTTGATCGAATTAAGAAAACCCGTAGCGAATACCCTGATTTACAAATCATCGGTGGTAATGTTGCTACAGGTGCTGGCGCATTAGCGATAGCTGATGCTGGTGCCAACGCGGTTAAAGTGGGCATTGGCCCAGGTTCAATCTGTACTACGCGTATCGTTACTGGTGTTGGCGTTCCGCAGATCACTGCAGTTTCTGATGCCGTTGATGCCCTAGTAGGTCGCGGTATTCCAGTTATCGCTGATGGCGGAATTCGTTTCTCGGGTGATATTGCTAAAGCATTAGTTGCTGGTGCAAATTGTGTGATGATGGGCTCAATGTTCGCTGGTACTGAAGAAGCACCTGGCGAAGTTGAACTGTATCAAGGTCGTTACTACAAATCTTACCGTGGTATGGGCTCAATTGGCGCAATGGACCAGAGTTACGGTTCATCTGATCGTTATTTCCAGAGCAGCAACGAAGCCTCAAAACTTGTTCCTGAAGGGATCGAAGGTCGTGTTGCTTATAA
>JABSRS010000512.1 GCA_013214885.1 Gammaproteobacteria bacterium | reverse complement strand
TATCTTATACGGATAAAATGCGAATAAAGATCGACAGTAGCATTGGCCGACGACACTTTCTTATTCGGTATACAGGGCAAACGATTAGGGATGATTGAACCAGTGTTTGGCAATATCACGGTGAACAAAGGCATGAATAAATTAACCTTGCGAGGAAAAGATAAAGTGAATGCCCAGTGGCAGATGTATTGCCTTGTCCATACATAGAGAAGGGTCGAAATAGCCTACATTGAAGGATACCAGGCCACTAATCCGCGTCAAAATCATCATTTAAGCCATATTCACCTTCTGCTCAAGATCAAATACATTTATTACCGATCAATGAGTTAATGATTGATAATTATAATAATATCTACTATTGTCTGCCTATGTATAAAATTCAGGCTGAGAATGGTTAATTCTACAGCCTCGTTAGCTGTACTGAGGCATTAGCACCATATGGAACTCATCTTTAAGTTAGTTATCAGGTTAGGTATTTTGGCGACAATTATATCTATCCTTTTTATTGGATGGTTCATTTATATGTCGCGTGATATGTGTGGGAATTACCTCCATTCCACATTAGATTCGCCAGAACGAGATAAGAAAGTCGTAATATATCAGCGTGATTGTGGTGCAACCACTGGGTTTACTACGCAAATATCCTTATTACGCGCAGGTGAGAAGTTGGAAAATGACTCTGGCAATATATTCATAATATCAGGACATCCAGACGAAGTTGCTCCTCAAGTAAAATGGATTAATAGTTCATCATTAAGAATTAGCAGGAAGCTAAACGGTAGAGAATATTTAGCTAAAACAAGTTATGGTTGGTTTGACAAAGTCAGTATTGAGTACGACTAAAGCACAGTTACAAGAACCTCAAATCCGACAGCTTTTACTGTCGTATTTTTTGCAAAAACAAAAGGCGAAAAAACCTGAGCCAGCACGCCGCAGGTTAGGTGAGCGTTAAATGTGGTCATTGCGTTGTTAGTTATTTTGCTATTTTTAATTGGTTTTAAATTGCGTGGGTTGATAGTTGAGTGGCACAAGTAGCCTTAAACCTTGAGAATATGCGCATCGCTATTATCGTTCTCATCAGCAATACGTAGGCTTAATTCACAAGGGCAAAGAGCAAGGTCGACGCATTGCTCTTTGCCAAGTAAGATGGTAAAAAGTGTTAACCCAAGTGCTAGTATTTAAAGCTGAAAAACCAGTGCCCCAAAGGCACCACTATTAACAAGCGCATTAAATTTGACGGCTCAAGCTGTCCGATTTTTTGCTAACAAACACAGGGCGCAAAAAGCGCCCATTTGTTCCACCGATTAGTAGGGCGTTGAGGCTGTAGAATTTATAGTTTTGCTTAAAACAGGAAAAAACGAGCTCCTGTAACGCAATATAAGCGACGAGCACGATGTGGGTAATGCATTTGATACCCTTATTTTAATGTGTTTTTGTGATTTTTATAAATTCTACAGCCTCGTTATAAGCAACATCAAGTGGAGAGTTCTTTGTACAAATTATATTATTATCCTTTAAATGCTAGTATGGCGCCTCACTTTATTCTCGAAGATCTGGGTGTCGATTTTGAATTAATTACTGTAGATAGGAAAAATAACGAACAAAAATCGTCTAAATATTTAGCTTTAAATCCGGCAGGGAGAATTCCAACTCTAATTGATGATGGTTTAGCTATTTTTGAGAGTCCAGCGATTTGTGTGCATTTAGCTGAATCACACCCTACTTCAAACTTAATACCCAAAATTGGAAATAAAAATCGATCATTATTTTTTCAATGGATGATGTATTTAACAAATACTGTTCAAGCAGAACTGATGGTATATCTTTATCCTCAAAAACATACAACAGATGTTAAATCAGTTTCGAGTATTGTTACGGCACAAGAAATTAGAATAACAGCAATGTTTGAGCTACTTAATAGTGAGCTTGAAGATAGAGATTTTCTCATCGGGCAATCGATCAGTGCCTGTGATTATTTTTTATTTATGTTGGCAGTTTGGGCTGATGAATTAACTAAGCCACCTTTATCGTTTAATCATTTAGCTAGATATCTCCGCGGCTTAGCTAAACGTGATGCAATTATTAATGTTTGTAGGAAAGAAAAACTCAGTCTTGCAGATTATCAGTAAACTGCTTATAACAAACGACTAAATGCGGATTCCGCATACGGTCACATTTTTTGCGGAGCAAAAAGAAGCGCCCATTTGCTCCACCGATTAGTCGGGCG
>JABSRS010000511.1 GCA_013214885.1 Gammaproteobacteria bacterium | reverse complement strand
TTATTTAGTTTACTGGTTATTGATTAGCTTAGTCGGCTAAATTCCCTGCAAATTTAATTAGTATTGATACTATGTTGTTCGGGGGTAAATGCTGAATATTGGCATATTAAGCAGATTTCTGGCTAAAATACAGGGTGAATGGCCTTTGAAATAAGTCATTTATCTTGTTATGCTGTGCGACATTGAAAATATAGTTAGCACACTAATTATATCAACTCGAAACAAAAAGTATCAACATTCAGGGATAAAATATGAAATTCACTAAGCTGCATACGGCTGTGTTAGCAGCGATGGCAGCATCTGGTTCACTCTATGCCGAGGAAGCGCCAAAAAAAGCAAAGGCCGCAATCGAAGTTATTCAAGTTACCGCGACTAAACGCACCGAGTCTATCCAGGAAGTCCCAGTCACCGTTACCGCATTAACTGGCGATAGCTTAGAAACTCTTGGCGTTTCAAATTTTGATCAGTATGTCGAATTTTTACCAAATGTAGTTTTTCAGGGCACAGGTCCAGGGCAAAATGAGATATATATCCGCGGCGCGGCAACTACGCAAACCAGTATTGCAGTTTCATCGGTTCAAGCACTACAACCATCAGTGGCATTTTATTTAGACGAGCAACCTGTTTCGATGCAAGGTCGTAATTTAGATATTTACGCGACCGATGTCGAACGTATTGAAGTATTGCCTGGTCCTCAAGGGACACTTTTTGGTGCGAGCTCGCAATCGGGTACGGTGCGTCTGATAACAAAAAAACCAACCCATGATAGTTTTTATGCCGGTTTTGATACCAGCACTAGTACGACCAAGGGCGGGGACATGAGTAATTCTGTTGAAGCATATTTTAATATGCCATTAACGGACTCACTTGCGGTGCGCGTTGCCACTTACAGTGATAATCAAGGTGGTTGGATTGATAATATATTAAACAAACCAGGTCAAGGTGGTTATATCGGCAGTGCTGTGGTTATTAGTCGTATCTCTAATGATGCCCTAACCAACCCTGAAAACGTGCCCGTTATCGCACCGAAAAATGACGCATTGGTGGCAGATAATTTTAACACGGCAAGTTATGCAGGTGCCCGTTTTAGCGCATCCTATCTAATCAATGATCAATGGGATTTGTTAGTTCAACATACCCAGCAAACTCTCGAAACTGAGGGGGTATTTGCCTATGATCCAAACCTTGAAGGTGAGTCATCTACTAATCGCTTTGTACCTGAAGATAATAATGATCAATTTGGTTTAACAACTTGGACCCTAGAAGGACGTCTCGAACACCTTGATATCGTTTATACTGGCGGTTATCTCGACCGAGAAATCAATTCAACCATTGATTACACTGGTTATACTAACGGCGGTTCATTTTCAGCCTATTATGCATGTAACTATGCTGGTACGCCTGAAACGCAAGAGTGTGTAGACCCAACTAAATTTTATAAAGAACACACCACTACTTCGCGGATAACTCATGAGCTTAGGATCAATACTTCAGCGGAAAATAGCTGGCGCGTTACCGCAGGGGTATTTTATGATTCTCAAGAATTATCTACCGTGGGACAATTTAAGTTAGGCAGTACTGAGTTACCTTATTTTAGTGATTTACACCGAACACTGGCGGGTAATGAAGGGACTAATAGCCCTAGTGGCGAGTTTTCTTCGGAAATTAGTTTTGTTAATGATATCACTCACACCATCGATCAAATCGCGGTATTTGGTCAGTTAGAATATGATCTAACTGATGCCATTACGGCCAGCTTTGGCGCGCGTTGGTATCAAATTGATGACTCATTTAAAGGGGCAACAACCTCAGTGGATGTTAGTGGTAGGTTACGCGCATTTGGTGATGGCAGTGAAGAGGCATTAACCGATTTTTTTGGGGCTGAGGAAGCAGCAGCAATTTTAGCAGCCATTGACAGTGGTCAGTTAGACACCAGTTTACTCGATAGCGACGGCACGTTAACCGTAGATGATACAATTATCAAAGCATCACTTGATTGGAAAGTATCAGATTCAGTGATGCTATTTGCATCGTACTCAGAAGGCTTTAGACCACCAGTAACTAACAGAGTTGGTGGCGGTTTGGCGAAAAATCAAGAAGGCGCTTTTGATGGTTTCCGTATTCCAGTGTATTCAACTACAGATAGTCTAGATAACTTTGAATTAGGTTTTAAATCAATGTTATTTGATCAAGCATTCCGTTTTAATGCTACAGCCTATTACTCGAAAATAT
>JABSRS010000510.1 GCA_013214885.1 Gammaproteobacteria bacterium | reverse complement strand
AGAAGACAAGAATCGCGTGAAGAAACTGTGCAATCGGGACTGGATCAATCTGGTCAATTGATTAATGTAATTGGTATTAAATTAAATGGTTTAACAAAAAAGTAACATTGTCAGTTGTTTTATCAATCTTTGACTAGACTTATCTCAGCATTTAATTGCTATTTGAACTATTACTCAGTTTTACTTGGTATTTTTTAATTGGGTGATGTTGACCAATAACTATATTAATAACTAAGAGAAGAAGTATGAAAATTCCTTTAACACTCGTTTCAGCAAGTCTACTGTTAATCTTCGGCAATAATTTGGCTGCTCAACAGAGGGAGCTACCATTTAGCGAGAATCTAAATGGCGATTTACTCGAAAAATCTTTAACACAAACCATGGAGGTTTACATTGAGCTTGAGCCGCAGCGATTATTATCACGTCAGCACAATAATTCACAACAATTAAAAAATAATACTGAGGCAGTACAAGCGCTAAAGCGGCGACTTAGTGCCATGAATATAAAAATAATTAAAAATAAAACCAAAGGTAATGGTGTTCATGCCATCGTTAAATCCAGAGATATTGCGTCAATAAAAGCTTTACCTGGTGTAAAAAATGTTATGCCTGTAGTGCAGCATAGTTTAGATCACACTAATAGTGTGCCATGGATTGGTGCTCCTCAAGCCTGGCAAATTTTAAATGGCAACGGTGATAATAACGGCGATCCAATCTCGGTTGCCATTATTGATACTGGAATTGACTATTATCATCAGAACTTGGGCGGCGAGGGGAGTGTTGCCGAATACCAAGCAGACGATCCTGATGTTATAGAGCCTGGCAGTTTCCCCACTAATAAAGTCGTAGCTGGTTGGGACTTTGCAGGACTTGATGCCTCTAATCCTAGCCCCGATGGTGACCCAATTGATCATCATGGTCATGGCTCTCATGTCGCTGGATCATCTGCTGGTATAGGGGTTCAAGAAAGTATTGGCCTAGGCGTTGCGCCTGGTGCCGAAGTGTATGCCTATAAGGTATTTGGTGATATAGCTGGAACGACAGGTTTGTCTCACCTTGCAATAAATAGAGCCACCGATCCAAATCAAGATGGCAGTACTGATGATCATGTCGATGTGATGAATCTAAGTTTGGGCTCTTCATTTGGAATGAAAGGCTCTGCAGGTGCTAATGCAGCGGATGCCGCTGCTGCCGCAGGTGTCGTAGTGGTTATATCCGCTGGCAACTCTGGAAATATTCCATATATAGTTGGTAGCCCCTCAATTGCAGCGGGTGCCGTTTCTGTTGCCAGTTCTATTGCTGGCGGTACAGTGCAAGGTGCTGATGTATTATCTGAAGACTCGAGCGTTGAAGGAGTGATACGTGCTGTTGAAGGGAATCATGTTAATCGGTTCTCACAAGGTTATTCTATATCAGGCGAAATGGTGGCTGCTGAGCCACATAATGGTTGTGTTGCATTTACTAATGCCGATCAATTTAATGGCGAGGTTGCATTAGTGATCCGTGGCGCGTGTAGTTTTAATGATAAATATGCTAATGCTGAAGCTGCTGGTGCCTCGGGCATTGTTGTTTATAACGATGGTGCCGATGATACACGAAATAACCCATTCGTCATGGGGGGGTTAGCAAGTGAACGCATGATTTCGGGTGTAATGATCAGCCATAGTAATGGCGCTGGTATTAATCAGGCAATTTCAGATAACCAGGCGACATCAATAGTTGTAGACAATTCGACAAAAGCAAACACCGATCCTACCAACGATGATACCTTATCGGGCTTCACTTCAAGAGGCCCTGGTGATGGCAATATATTTAAGCCAGATTTAACTGCACCAGGTCAAGGTATTGTATCAACTGGAGTTGGAACTGGAACAGGGTCTGCGAACTTTAGTGGCACCTCGATGGCCGCACCTCACGTTGCTGGTGTCGCAGCACTATTAAAACAAAAATGGCCAAATATCTCGAGTGCGGGGATTAAAGCGATGATGCAAAACTCTTCGACACCGGCTTATATTGACGGGGTGGCTGGTTCTTCTCAACCTTATCCTTTGTCATTACAAGGCGTTGGTAGAGTACGAGCTGAGATTGCTGCAACATTAACCAGCTATGCTTATCCTGGTGGCGTGTCCTTTGGGCGGATTAATCCAACTTCAAGAGTGATAGTTAGACGAGAGGTGACGATCAAAAATCTATCAGGATTGGCAAGAACCTATACCGTAGAGCATCAGCCAA
>JABSRS010000509.1 GCA_013214885.1 Gammaproteobacteria bacterium | reverse complement strand
TTAGCGCTGTGTTTTTTGATCCCAGTGGTTAAATAGCCCTGCCAACGCTGCTCGGTTTGCGCAATATATGGTTGGGGTGCATTTAATATCGCTTGAATACCTACTTTGGCTTGCTTACTTTCTGCCGCGTTGTGCCAATAGCTATGAGTGGTATAAATGGCGCTAGAGCCATTAGGTTGCAACGTCTGGGAACTAACACTTTGATAGCTATGGTTGGCTTGATTAATCTCGGTCGTGGCTGGTTGTGAACGGGCGATTTGGTAGCTCGAACTATCGGATGTCATTAGGTGCCATGGCGATCGTATCGATGAAAACGCAATGGTTACCCCTTGATCCGTAGCACTGAGGTTACGTTGCCATGACGGCTGAGCCTGCGCCAGCGTTTTCTCATCACTCCACTGGCTTAATAATTGCCCCTGCCATTGCAGTGTTAGGGATAACTCGCTAGCGGTTTTGTTAATTAAGGTGGTGGTGACCAATGCGCTACGATTCGTGACAAACACTAATTCAAGGGTAACGATTAAATGATCAAATTCGTAATGTTGACTTAATTTTCCCGGTGTTGAGATAAGGCGTTGTTGTGCGCTGGTGAAATCGAAGACTCGCTGATTTTCGCTATTGGTAATGCGTAATTTCTCAAGCGTATTAGCCAGATATAAACTGTATTCTTGAGTGATGACCATTGGCCCTGCGAAGGCACCTAGGGCTGATTGCTCGCTCGGTAATAGAAAACCATGCCAGCTGCCTAAATCAAACATTGGGTTATATTGTTGATTGCCGTATTTATCGTAATCTTTCAGTTGTGCAGGGTTGCCAAAGCGATCAATGGCACTGGCACTGGCATGGCAAGACAGTAGCAGTAGGGTAAGACCACAGAAACACTGGAACAAGAGCTGAGACATTAAAAATAACCATAAATAGTATAATTTATACAATTTAACCAATTGGTCAACATTTTACAATTAGTATAAGAATACAAAGGCCGTAATATTTGTTAATATGACGCGGATTATTACTGAAATTAAGACAAACGATGAGCGAATCACAACCTAAAAATCCATTACACGGTGTTACCCTTGAGCAAATTTTAAATCAACTGGTGGATCGTCACGGTTGGAAAGCATTGAGCAAATTAATTGAAATTCGGTGTTTCTTCAATGATCCGAGCGTCAAATCTAGTTTAAAATTCTTGCGTAAAACGCCGTGGGCTCGCACTAAAGTTGAAGAACTTTATGTTGAAACTTGCCAAAGCACCTTTGTATGGCCTGATCTGAAAAAGAAATAAGCCTAGTTGCTATATTAGCCATAGAACCAATAACAAACGCTAATCGCTGCCAGTATGCCTGCCATATCTGCCATTAAGCCGCAACCGATGGCGTGGCGGGTGTGCTTGATCCCAACGGAGCCAAAATATACCGCAATGACGTAGAACGTTGTTTCGGTTGAGCCTTGAAAGATAGCGGCCAATCGCCCAGCAAAGGAATCGACCCCATATTGGTTCATGGTCTCTAGCATCATGGCTCGCGCGCCAGAGCCTGAAAACGGTTTCATTAAGGCCGTAGGCATGGCATCGACAAATCGGGTGTCACTGCTAAATAATCCGACGAGATTTTTAATCATCATTAGTAAGTAGTCTAGCGCGCCGCTGGCTCGAAATGCCGCAATGGCCACTAACATCGCGAGCAGATAAGGAATTATCTTTACTGCGACTTGAAATCCTTCGCTCGCGCCTTCAATAAAAGTATCAAAGACATTCACTTTTTTGAAATGGGCCGCGATTAAAAAACTGACGATTAGCCCTAGCAGGGTAAAGTTGGCAATGAGCGATGACTGAGCGGCTAATTCGGTCGCGCCAAGTCCCATTAAGTAACCCACCAGTGCCAAAATACCCGCAAATAGCACCGCAAAATTAAGTAACAGCACGCTGTCTTTAATGTTGATCCGCTGGACGACGATAACGCTAAGCAACCCAACCACGGTTGAGGCTAGCGTCGCCAATAAAATGGGAATAAAAACATCGGTCGGTGATACGGCGCCTTGTTGCATTCCACAACTCCACCATCGTTTAGACGAATCCAACCCCACCACCCATACCTTATTTTGAAAATTTCAAAACCGTCTGAAACCTTCAAAACTGGGGCGATAGAAAAAAATCAATAATTTTCGTGAATTTTGAAATCACTAAAATAAGGTATGCCGCCGCCCTCTGGACAACGTGTGCCCTGCAGTGACTGT
>JABSRS010000050.1 GCA_013214885.1 Gammaproteobacteria bacterium | reverse complement strand
GTGACCAAAACAACGGTTCAATTCTCACATGCTTGTGGTGTTTCAGTTGAAGGTGAAATCGGCTGTTTAGGTTCGCTTGAAACTGGTATGGCTGGTGAAGAAGATGGCGTTGGCGCGGAAGGTATTTTAACCAAAGAGCAAATGTTAACGAGTCCTGAAGAAGCGGCAAGCTTTGTTAAAGCAACTAACTGTGATGCCTTGGCTATTGCGATTGGTACTTCTCATGGCGCCTACAAGTTTACGCGTAAGCCAACGGGTGATATTTTAGCGATTGATCGAATCAAAGAAATCCATGCCCGCATTCCTAACACTCACTTGGTGATGCACGGTTCATCGTCAGTACCACAAGAATGGTTAGCGGTGATTAACGAGTTTGGTGGCGAAATTCCTGAAACTTATGGTGTACCTGTTGAAGAAATCGTTAAAGGCATTAAGTTTGGTGTTCGTAAAATCAATATCGACACCGATTTACGTTTAGCCTCAACGGGTGCGATTCGTCGTTTCTTAAGCCAAAATCCATCAGAATTTGATCCACGTAAATTCTTTACCGTGGCACAAAAAGCGATGGAAGCTATTTGTATCGATCGTTACGAAGCTTTTGGTTGTGTCGGCATGGCTAGTAAGATCCAGCCATTGACTCTAGACCAAATGCATCAGCGTTACCTAACGGGTGAGTTGGACGCTAAAGTATTATAATAGCTGACTAAAGTTCTATAATTTCTGACAGTTAAGTTAACCTAAACTGAATCAGTTCAAGCGAAGGTGTCTTTTGTGGGCACCTTTTTGTTTTCTAAAAAAATGTAAAGTTTTTCTGTTTCCCAATTAAAATATTGCGTATCATTACTTAACTGTCATATTTTTGGCGTTCGTAAACTTCATTTATATTCACACTTCGCAGCTAATTATGGCTAATGAACGACTGTGTATGGATCAATAAGGAAATACAATGGAAACGATTAAGAATTGGTATGCATCAAATTCTGACATGCTCATTAACTACGTAATTGCATTAGTGATTGCGGTGCTTATTTATTGGGTTGGCTCTAAAATTGCCAAGATGATCAGTAAAGTTGTCGGTCGGTTAATGGAAAAGCGTAAGTTAGACCCTGTTATCGTGTCATTTATTTCGAGCTTGTCATACGGTTTATTAATGGCGTTCGTGATTATCGCAGCGTTAAGCCAATTAGGGGTTCAAACTGCGTCATTCATTGCAATCATCGGCGCGGCTGGTTTAGCGGTTGGCTTGGCATTGCAGGGTTCATTATCTAACTTTGCCTCTGGGATCTTGATTATTGCATTTCGCCCATTCAAAGCCGGTGATTTTATTGAAGCTGGCGGTGCTGCGGGTGTGGTTGAATCAATTAAATTGTTCTCTACTGTTATTCGTTCTGGTGATAACAAAGAGATTATTTTACCGAACTCAGGAGTTGTCGGCGGTGCAATTATCAATTATTCAGCTAAACCAACCCGTCGAATCGATTTGGTGATTGGTGTTAGTTATGACGCTGATATCAGACATGCCAAAAAAGTGTTAGCAGAGGTTGTAGCAGCCTCAGATAAAGTATTAAAAGACCCAGCGCCGTTAGTTGCTGTCCATGCCTTAGCCGATTCTTCAGTTAATTTCGTGGTCCGTCCTTGGGTTAAAAGCAGCGATTATTGGCCGGTATATTTTGAATTAATGGAAAATATCAAAATACGTCTCGATCAAGAGAACATTGGTATTCCATACCCACAAATGGATGTCCATATCCAAAAAAGTAATGTAAACGGAGAATAGAATGAACAACTGGTTAGTCTCAGGATTAGTGATATCACTAATGTCAGGTGCTGCTTTTGCAAATGAGCAAGCCCCACAGCAACAAAAGTCATGGTCAGCCGATGCCGAACTCGGCGGTACCATCACAACGGGTAACACTGAAACATCAACCATTAAGGCTAAAATCAATGCGGTCCATAGTATTATTGATTGGAAAAATCAATATTTTGCTGATGTCCTTTATAGTGAAGATGAAGATGGTAAAACAGCATCGCGTTGGAAAATTGGTGCCAAAGGTAACTATATTCTAGATGATGTCAGCAGTATCTTTGTGCTAGCCGATTATGAGCAAGATCAATTTAGTGATTATGATTCAGTGAGCAGTTTTGCAACGGGTTATAGTCGTCGAATCTTCCACAATGATACTTCATTCTTAGATGGTGATATTGGTCCAGGTATGAAGTTTTTCGACTTAAAACAAGGTCCAAGTGAAAAAACTGGGATCCTGCACATCGGTTTAACTTATCAAAACAAACTGAGTGATACTTCAACATTCACGCAATCAATCGTTAGCGATGTTGCTTTTGAAGCTGAAAAATCAAGTTTAACTCGTTCTGAAACCTCAATCACAGCTAATATTGTTGGTGAATTGGCCATGAAGATCGGTTTCATTGTCCGCCACGATAACTATCCTGGTTTAGATAAAGAGAAAATCGATACCGAAACAACAATTACCTTACTTTATAGTTTTTAGTTAGTTATTTAGGTACTATAATAAAAAGCCAGTCCTCGGACTGGCTTTTTTATGTTCAGGAGGAACGGGGCGTTTGTGTACTCCTCGACAATTGTTCCTGCTTTCGCTCTTGGTGATATGACGCGGTGACAGCGACTGCATGAATGCAGGAGGTAGGGTAACGCATGGAGCAGTTACCGAGATGTCAAAGAGCGGCGATGTTCATAATATAAAATAATGGTGTTGTTCAGGAGGAACTTCAAACTTTGGTGATGGAAAGATAACTCTGCTGTGGTGTTTAATTAATGTTACGTTTTATGATGATAATGCTTATTCTAAGTATTAGTTTTGGTAGTTTTGCCCAAAATAAATTATTGTTTAGTGAGTTTGTTGAATCGGCATTTGATGTCAAATCACCGACTGCGACCGATAACGATCAACGTTGGATCTTAGGCGTTGAGCTTGGTGCCACCATGACTACAGGTAATACCGACACCCAGACTTATAAAGCTAAGCTATCGGGGGCTTATTTTTACCCCGTCTGGCGAATGAACTATTTTGCCCAATTACTCGATAAAACCGACAATGGCAATAAAAAAGTAAACAAATGGAAGCTGGGTGCCAAGGTCAATCGTGACTTTTCAGCGACCAACAGTAGTTTTGCAACTATCGAATATGAAGAAGATCAATTCTCACAATATGATGCATTAGCGACTTTTTCAACCGGCTACACTCACCGACTGTACAATAAAAATAACATCATGTGGGATGCTGATGTTGGGCCTGGCGTACGCTGGATTAAGTCAGATGCTCACACCAAGGAGCAACAAGTACTAACGGTGTTACATCTTGGCACAAATTTATTATTGCCATTAAGTAAGCACGCTGAATTTGGCCAAGTCATAGTCTCTGATATTGGCCTTACCACTGATTCATCAACGGTTATCCGCAGTGAAAGCACTTTGACTGCCAATGTATTGGATAATCTAAAAATGAAATTCAGTTATACAATGCGACACGACAGTATGCCTGGGATGATCAAAGAAAATCTCGATACCCAAACATCACTTACTTTGCTGATGACTTTTTAAAGCTCGAGTTAACTTTTCGATAATTTCAGGATCGGTACCTAAACTTGCTGCAATGTATGAGCTCATTACATCCGATATTAACACTGTTTATAATTTAGGAGTCAGGGGACCAAGCTGGGTAAGTGTTTTTAACATGCCACTTTTGCGGCCAACAATTAAGTCAACCCGAGCATTAAGTAACATCAAGATACCTTGCTTAACACTTCTGACTTGTCGGATATTTTTAAATCCCAAATAACGTAAATAATAATAACTTACCGATTTGGCCTGTACTGCAATTGGGTAATTTAACAATTGCTCTTTAGTATTTTCTTTGCTTAGTTCGCTATTGCTTAACGTCATAATGTGGATGTCGTCGGAAGTACTTATTTGGGCCAGCCAGTGAAATTACTGTTCTCTTTTATTCGTTCGAACGATTGAAAAAATCACCGTGTTAGGCTGTTCAGTAGCGATCTTAAAAGCACGGGGCCAAGGCAGAACTTCTAATTGATAGCTCAAACCACTTTTTTCTAATGCAGATAACACTACCTGAGCCGATTTCCCTTTAAGTTCACCATCTTGTAAATAATTGAGAGGCCATAAGTCTTCGGTCACTGCTTTTATTTTTGGTAGGGCGATAACGGAGCAGGAAAAGGCGCATAGCATCAAAATATAGATGAAATTCATAACGTTCTTGTTTTATGGGGCTCCCTGTATAATAAGCGATCATTTTGTATAGTTTGTTGTGAGATTTTTAATCAACTTAGTTAATTGAACCATGATACAATTTTATTAATATTGACGGATCGAAAACGATTTTATCAACAATGTATATTTTTTATGGAGAACAGCATGGCAATTCTTGTCACTGGCGGTACAGGTTATATTGGTAGTCATACCGTGGTTGAATTACATCAGCAAGGGCTAGAGGTTATTATTGTTGATAATCTGTCTAATTCAAAAACAGTCGTTTTAGATAAAATTGAAACAATATCTGGCAAACGTCCAATCTTTATTGAAGCTGATATCCGTGACTCTCAAGCATTAGACGACATTTTTTCTGAATACAACATTGACGCGGTTATTCATTTCGCTGGACTTAAAGCCGTTGGTGAATCAGTCGCTCAACCACTGCGTTATTACGATAATAATGTCGTGGGGAGTCTACGGTTACTCGAATCAATGGCAAAAGCTAAGGTTCATAATATTATCTTTAGTTCATCGGCTACGGTTTATGGCTCACCTGAGCGCTTACCGATTGATGAAGACTGTGCGCTGCGCACCACTAACCCTTATGGGACGAATAAATTACAAATTGAACAAATGATGGGTGACCTTTGTACTTCCGATCAAAATTGGTCGGTGGTGGCATTGCGCTATTTTAATCCAGTGGGGGCGCATAGCTCGGGCTTAATCGGTGAAGACCCTTCAGGAATTCCAAATAACTTAATGCCATTTATTACTCAGGTCGCTTCTGGTTTGCGGGAGCAATTGAGTGTCTTTGGTAATGATTACGATACGCCTGATGGTTCAGGGATCCGTGATTACATTCATGTTGTTGATTTGGCCATCGGTCATGTCAAAGCCTTGGCGATGTTTAAGCAGTCAATTGGTTTTAATGCGATAAACCTCGGTACTGGCAATGGTTACTCAGTTCTGGAAATGGTTGAGAGTTTTGAGCGAGTTAATCAATTAAAAATTCCCTACCAAATATCGCCACGGCGCCCTGGTGATATTGCCTCTTGTTATGCCCAACCAGATAAAGCATATGCCGTGATGGGTTGGCAAGCCGAGAAGGGATTAGACCAAATGATGAAAGATGCCTGGCATTGGCAGTCAAAAAACCCCAAGGGTTATCAGTAAATTAACAATGTTTGAATAAAAAAGGGATGGTATTTACTATTAATGTCGATCAGTTAAGTGAATGAACTATAACTATAGTGGCATGTATGATGTGCTTATAGGCTACATCTCTTAAATGGACTTCTATATACGCACACCAGCTACTTTTCTTTGCTTCGCCAAAGAAAAGTAGCCAAAAGAAAGGCTACCCGCTAATTTATCGCTGATCTTAAATGATAAATTGTCTATTCAATACCGTATTTAATCCGCATCCCTGCGGTAAATACTAAAAAATCATCCCTGATTTTGTCATTGGCCAATTTCTAATTTAAGGCGATAAAGAACGGGAGTTTCCGCGCTTCATCGGTGGCATATATCTTAACTGACTTGCATTGTGGTATTTAGCATCCCTTTTTTACTATGTTGTTTGAGTACTCTCTGGATTACTGCGATAAAGGTTACGCAATCGACTCAGTTGCCGTCTAATATCGGCACCAATAATGTATAGCGAAGGCACTAAAAATAGCGTAATTACGGTCGAAAATAAGATGCCAAAGGCAATTGATGCCGCCATTGGTATTAAAATTGCGCCTGTAAGCTCGTTTCCATCATGATTGGGATTAAACCAAAGAAAGTAGTCAACGATGTTAATACTATCGCTCTAAAGCGTGCACAACCGGCTTCAACGACTGCTACTTTGATCGGGTGACCCGCAGCGCGCATTTGATTGACATAATCGACCATCACTAACGAATCATTCACCACCACGCCAATGAGCGCAACGATCCCAACCAGCCCTTGGCTTAAAAATGCATAACCACTGCTGCTGACTGGTAATCTAATCTCGGCAGTGTTAATCGAAGAGACTAGCCCTAATGAGCTGCCAATGGCGACAAACTGGCCAATATCCGTTTGGCGTTTATTAATTAAGGCGGCAAGCTTGAAGTCGCACCGCGCCATTCTTTGGCGGCGACTTTGCCGCGTGCTTGCTCTTCAAGCAAGGCTGCTTGGGCACGAGAATAACTGGCTTGGGCATCGAGTAGTGCTGCTTCATAATCACTGGGATCAATCTGAGCGAGTACTTGGCCTTTTTTGACCTTACCCCCAGCAACAAATAATGGATCTAAAGACACAATTCGGCCACTAACTTCTGCCATCATTGAGGTTTGGTGCTTAGGGCTAATGACACCATAAGAGGTTAGCAGCAATGGCTGATTTTTTAATTTCACTTCGAACACATCAACCAATGGGGCCAATGCTGGCTCTTCTTTCTTTTTCGGTTGTTGTTTCATTGAGGTGATGGTAATCGCAATCATGATACAAATTGCTAAAATAATTACTGGGAGTAGAACTCGAACTACACTTTTAGCTTAACAGCCATGCCAAATCCTAAATTTAATAACGCATGGTCTAAAAATACCAAATGCGATGTCAAGATACTATCAATGAAGCGTAATGAGTTGTGTCCAGACACCAAAAAGCCGTTCACCTTAAGTGAACGGCTTTACCAATTTCAGTGTGTTAAATCAATAAATTGCTTATTTTTTTGATTTTTTCTTCGACTGTTTCTTCGCTTTAGCTTTCTTTTGTCCAGCGGTCAGTTTTGGTTTTTTCTTTTTGCCTGCTACTTTGGCTTCTTTGTGTTTTGGTCGTAACTCTTTAACAAAGCGTCGCTTTAATTTTTGATCTGTATAGCGTTCTATTTTACCAAGAATTCGGGTTTCATGGGCTTCAACAATCGAGATTGCTGTGCCTTTTTTACCAGCACGTCCAGTTCGGCCAATACGATGTAAATAAACATCTGAGGTATAAGGCATGTCGTAGTTAATCACGTGGCTAATATCATCAATATCTAAACCGCGCGCGGCGATATCCGTCGCAACCAGAATCTTTAACTCGCCAGACTTAAATCGCTCAAGGGATAAATTACGTTGCTCTTGGGCCATTTTTCCTTGGAGGTAACAGACCTTGATATCGACACTTTGTAATTTTGCGACTAACGATGCCAGACGTTCACGGGTTTTAACAAAAACGATAGTTCGCTCTAAATCACCACTCTTAAGTAATTTAATTAACAATGCCTGCTTATGACCAATCGTGTCCGCCATATGAACCCACTGGATTATTTTTGCACTTTCTTTACGCGGTGGTACTGCGTCAATGCGAATCGGATCATTTAATACGGTTGCCACAAAACGATCAAGACCTTTGCCTTCGAGTGTTGCTGAATAAAGCATCGTTTGCTTGCGCCAGCGAGCTTCGTGGGCCACGGTTTCCATTTCACTAATGAATCCCATGTCGAGCATTCTGTCGGCTTCATCGATAATTAAAAATTCGATACTGCGCATATCAAGTTGCTCAGTCTCAATAAACTCCATTAATCGACCTGGGGTCGCCACTAAAATATCAGAGTTTTTCTCCAATAATTCTTCATGGAGTTCGTAGTCAATACCACCGGTAATTACAATCGGAGTCAGTGCGGTATGCTTGGTTAATTTTACTGAGTACTCATGTACCTGATTGGCAAGCTCGCGCGTCGGGGTAATGATTAAAATACGCGGTGGCCCTGGCTTTACTCTCGGGAAATCAATTAAATGCTGAATGGCTGGTAATAAAAATGCGGCGGTTTTACCAGTTCCTGTCGGGGCACAACCAAGAATATCACGCTGATCCATTGCAGCAGGGATCGCCTCACGTTGAATAGTCGTTGGTGATAGGTAGCCCATTTCGTCGAGGGCCTGGACTAGTGATGGATCTAAGTCTAATTCTGCAAAGCTCATTGTTGGTGATATTCCTAAATATTTGTGGTCAGTATTATAGCCAGTTTAAATAGCCAGCGGCTGATAATTCTTAAAAAATTGTGATTGATACCCATGCTACTTGAAAATTCAGGTGGTATATCTAGTTATTTATTTCTGCGTATTCTTCAATTATCTGGGTTAGCCATTGGCTAATGCGCTGTTCGCTCAGATCAAATTGCGATTCGTCATCGAGTGGCAAACCAACAAAGTGACTATTATCAGGCGTTAGTGCCTTGGAAGCTACAAAATCATAACCTTCAATTGGCCAGTAACCAACAACTTGGGCACCCCGCGGTAATAATTTGTCATGGAGTAATCCCATCGCATCAACAAACCAGTCGGTATAGCCTTCTTGATCGCCTTGTCCGTACAGGGCGATTACTTTGTTGCTTAAATCAATCGAGTCTAATTGGTCCCAAACTGCTTCCCAATCTTCTTGTAATTCACCATAATCCCAAGTAGAAATACCAAGAATAAGTAAATCATAGTCATTGATTCGACCTAGTTCAGTCTCTTTGATATTATGGATATCGACCGTGTCATGACCTAGAAACTGTTGCATTTTTTCAGCGGTCATTTCGCCAAAACAGGTCGTTGAACCGTAAAATAAACCAATTTTCATCAATGGTGATCCGATTAAATCTAACAAAAAAGCTATTTTAGCATTTGAGGGTCAGTTGTGACCAACATTTTATTAATTGTAAACGAGTGGGAAGTCCTTGAAAAATAATCACCAACAGCAGTCGGGTGTTGTCGATGACCAAAACCTCGGGTTATTTCTTGATATGTTGTGGCTTGAACAAGGACTAAGTGAGAATACCTTGGCGGCCTACCGCAGTGATCTTAACCAATACTGTCAATGGCTTAATCAACAACAAATCACCCTCGAGAGTGCAACCTCGTTAGATATTGCAGCTTATCAAGGATACTTACGCCAATTAAAGCGCGCCAAATCAACCTCGGCTCGAATTATTTCGTCGTTACGGCGATTTTATGGTTATTTGCAACAACAACAGTTAATCAGTGTTAACCCAATGGTGTTAGTTGATAACCCCAAGCTCGATCGTAAATTACCAACCAGTTTGTCAATCGAGCAAGTCGATGCCCTATTGGCTGCGCCCAACGATGATGATCCCATTGAGTGTCGGGATAAGGCGATGTTGGAATTACTCTATGCCACGGGCTTAAGAGTCAGTGAACTGGTGTCTTTAACTTTGGAACAAATTAATCTCGAGCAAGGGGTCATTCGTGTTACGGGCAAGGGCAATAAAGATCGCTTGGTCCCGATGGGTGAGCAAGCGATTGAACAAATCAGAATTTATTTAGCCCAAGCAAGATCGCAACTGTTAAATCAATCGAGCGATGTACTTTTCCCAAGTCGACGTGGTCGGCAGATGACTCGGCAAACGTTTTGGTATCGAATTAAATACTACGTCCAACTTGCGGGGATTAAAGGTGATATCTCGCCGCATACACTAAGGCATGCCTTTGCGACTCATCTGGTTAATTTTGGGGCTGATTTACGAGTGGTGCAGCTATTACTTGGTCATAGTGATTTGTCGACTACTCAAATTTACACCCATGTTGCTAAAGCAAGGTTGCAAGAGCTGCATCAATTACACCACCCACGCAGTGGCTGATGCAGTTGATGATTGATGATTGATTATTTTAATAAAGCCAATAGGTCATGTGGTGCTGGAGCCATCGCTTCAATTCGTTTGCCAGTTTTAGGATGAGTGACATTTAATTTCAATGCATGCAGCCCCATTCGTGGTCCTTTTTTACCATAACGAGGATCACCAACAACCGAGGTACCTAGCCAGGCCAGATGGGCACGAATTTGATGTTGACGTCCCGTCTCAAGTGCTACTTCAACCAACGAGCGTTGATTAACAGTTTGCTTGGTTTGATAGTGGCTAACGGCATGTTTCGCCTGCGGGTGCTCACCAACGTGCATCTTGTATTCACGCTCATCAAGTCGCAACGGTTGATCAATGGTACCGTTTGCAGGTTTTGGTGTGCCTTCGACCACTGCAAGATAGATCTTATTGGCTTGCGGCCAGTTGTCCATCACGGCTTCACGCATTTCACGGGAGGTTGCAAACATTAACACCCCAGAAGTATCACGATCGAGACGATGAAGGGGCCAAAGTTTGACGTTGTGGCCAGGACTTGAAAGCTGATTACGCAACAGTGCTAACGCATGGCGTTTACTCTCGGTAGCCGTGGCTACTGATAACAAACCTGCAGGTTTGTTAATAATGATAATCTCGCCATCGTTATAAACAATCTCAAGATTGACATTGCCCTTGCTAATATTCTTCGGCGCGGCCAATACTTCAATATTGTCACCATTAACCAACGGGTGATCGTGTTGAGTCACTGGCTGGTCATTGACTAATACACAACCTGTTTGCAGTCGTAGTTTTATTTTTTTACGTGACCAGCTGCTGAGTTGAGCGTTTAAAAATTTTAAAAGCGTCGCTGGTTCTTTAACTCGTAATTTGTCTGACATTAGGAGTCCTTAGATATTAATAAACTGGTTAATTTTGTCAACAATGCCCTGGCAATCGAGGCCAAGTTGATGTTGCTGCTCAAGCTGAGTACCTTGTCTGATAAAATGATCTGGCAGCCCGATATTTAGGACGGCGGCATCAAGGCGGTTATTCATCACGTATTGGCTAATCGTACTACCAGCTCCGCCAATAATGGCATTTTCTTCCAGCGTGACTAATACATCATGTTGATTAGCCATTTGCTGCACCATTGCTTGGTCGAATGGCTTGATAAAACGCATGTCGATCACGGTAGCATCAAGTTGCTCTGCAGCGTCCATTGCTTGAGGTAATAAGGTGCCAAAATTTAGGATCGCTAGTTTACCCGCAGCTGAACTACGTTTTAACACGGCTTTGCCAATTTCAAGTTCAGTCATTACTGGTTCAATGGTGGCACCACAAGCTGAGCCTCGTGGGTAGCGCACCGCAGCAGGGCCTTGGTAATGATAACCAGTGTAAAGCATTTGGCGACATTCGTTTTCATCTGACGGTGCCATCACCACCATATTTGGAATGCAGTTAAGAAAACTTAAATCAAACGCCCCTTGATGAGTCTCACCATCGGCTCCGACTAAACCACCACGGTCAATCGCAAACAGGACATCGAGATTTGGGATTGCGACATCGTGGATCAATTGATCATAGCCACGTTGTAAAAAGGTCGAATAAATTGCTACTACAGGTTTAAGGCCGTCACAGGCCATCCCTGCACCTAACGTTATGGCATGTTGTTCGGCAATGGCGGCATCAAAGTATTGCTCAGGGAAACGCTGAGAGAACTCAACCATTCCAGAGCCTTCACGCATGGCAGGAGTGATTGCCATTAATTTTGAATCGTCACCGGCCATGTCACACAGCCATTGGCCAAAGACACCCGAAAAAGTAATTGCACCTTTGCTTGACGGCAACGTCGTTTCATTAGGATCAAATTTTGGCACGCCGTGATAGCCAATTGGATCTTGTTCGGCGGGAGTGTACCCTTTGCCTTTCTTGGTCATAACATGGAGGATTTGTGGTCCTTTGAGATTGCGCATGTTACTCAGAGTTCCAATGAGAGCATTAACATCATGACCATCAATTGGGCCGATATAATTAAAGCCAAACTCTTCAAACAAGGTACCTGGCACGACCATGCCTTTTAGGTGTTCTTCTGAACGCTTGGCTAATTCTTTAATGCTCGGCACGCCAGAAAGTAGTTTTTTACCCCCTTCACGAATCGAGGTGTAAAGGGGACCAGTAAGCAATTTTGCGAGATGGTTATTTAATGCCCCAACATTTTCAGAAATCGACATCTCATTATCGTTTAACACGATTAACATGTCTTTATCGAGCGAACCAGCATGATTCATCGCTTCAAATGCCATACCACCAGTAATTGCGCCATCGCCAATTACCGCCACTACTTTGCGGTTTTCTTGCTCTTTTTCGGCGGCGATCGCCATGCCTAAAGCGGCACTGATTGAGGTTCCTGAGTGACCAACCGTAAAGGTGTCATATTCGCTTTCATTGCGATTAGGAAATGGGTGGAGCCCGTCTTTTTGCCGAATGGTATGCATTTTGTCACGACGACCCGTCAATATTTTATGGGGGTAGGCCTGATGACCGACATCCCAGATAATCCGGTCAACGGGGGTATTATAAACATAGTGTAAAGCAACGGTTAATTCGACAGTGCCTAAGCCAGAGGCTAGGTGGCCACTTGATCGACTGACCGATTTTAATAAGAACGCTCTCAACTGATCGCACAGTTCTGTTAAGTTGGCCGTTGGCAGTTGGCGTAACTCTTCTGGAGTACTTGCTAATGCAAGTAATGGAAATTGTGAGATATCTACGCTCATATGACTCTTTACTGTTGGTTGTTATCGATTTCGCGTAATTATATAACGTGAAAAATCTTTTAATTGCTGGCTATTGTAAGGCAAAGCGTCCAAAGCGTGAAGAGCATCGTCAATTAATTGTTGTGCTTTGCTTTGTGCTTGCTTTAAACCAAGCAGGGCAGGATAGGTACTTTTGTTTAATTCAATGTCGGAACCTTGTGGTTTTCCTAAGGTTTTAGTATCACCAATGACATCTAAAATATCATCTTGCACTTGAAATGCTAAACCAATGGCCGCTGAAAACTGCCTTAATAGTTTAAGTTCGAGGTCGTTAGCTTGGCCAATAATTGCGCCAATCTCAACCGCTGCATGAATTAGCGCGCCTGTTTTGTAATGATGGATCTGCTGTAAATGGGCTAAATCGACTTGGTTATCGGTCGCAGCAATATCTAATGCTTGGCCGCCACACATTCCTTGGTAACCACTAGACCTTGCAAGTAGTTGAATTAACTTTATTTTGTCTGTTGCTGGCAGCGGGGCATCAGCAAGTAATTCAAAAGCAAACGTTTGCAGTGCATCACCCGCAAGAATGGCGGTAGCATGATCAAATTGAATATGGCAGGTTGGCTGCCCGCGGCGTAAATCATCATTATCCATCGCAGGTAAGTCATCGTGAATTAATGAGTAAGCATGAATCGCTTCAACGCTGCCGGCGCCGTGATCAAGTTGAGATAATGGCGCACTAAGCATTTCACCAACAGCATAAACTAAAAAGGGGCGAACTCTCTTGCCACCCAATAATAAACCGTATTCCATGGCTTGATGTAAGCGTTGATCGTTAACGGGGATATTCGATAGTTGCTGGCTGAGAAAATCATTAATTCGTTGCTGATAATGCGGTAGTTGCGTTAAATCCACTAGTCTTCCTGTTGCTCAAATGATTGCAGCTGACTATCGGTGCCATTAGCCATCAAAATATCAACTTTTTGCTGCGCGCCTTGCAGTTTGTCTTGACCACTTCTGGCTAAGCCTATACCACGTTCGAATTGTGACAATGCTTTATCAAGTGGCAAGTCACCTTGCTCTAATTGATTAACGATAACCTCAAGCTCTTCAATGGTGGCTTCAAAACTTAAGTTGCTGATTTTTTTAGTGGCCATGATTTTTTATCTCTTACGCTATTTGGCGCAACCTTAGCCCAGTTCTTATTTCTGGTCAATTAAATCACTGTTTATGCAAT
>JABSRS010000508.1 GCA_013214885.1 Gammaproteobacteria bacterium | reverse complement strand
ACATCGAGCAAGTGCCTGGTGTTCACGGAGCTCGTAGAACACGCCTTTCTGAATACGGTATTCAATTACGTGAAAAGCAAAAAGTACGTCGTATGTACGGTGTATTAGAAAAGCAATTCCGTAACTACTACAAAGACGCTGCACGTCAAAAAGGTAACACAGGTGAGAACCTGCTTACTCTTTTAGAAACCCGTCTTGATAACGTTGTTTACCGTATGGGTTTTGGTGCTACACGCGCTGAATCTCGTCAATTAGTTAGCCATAAGTCAATTTTGGTTAATGGCAGCGTTGTTAACATTCCATCATTCAAAGTGTCTGCGAGTGATGTAATTAGCATTCGTGAGAAGTCTAAGAAGCAAGCACGTATTGCTGCATCTTTAGAATTGGCCGCACAACGCGAGACTAGTGCTTGGGTTGAAGTTGATACCACTAAGTTTGAAGGTACTTATAAGCGCCTTCCAGAACGTAGTGATTTATCTGCGGAAATAAACGAACAGCTGATCGTCGAACTTTACTCTAAGTAAAGTTAATTATAAGAGAGGACACAATGCAGGGTTCTGTTACAGAATTTCTTAAGCCACGGCTGGTCGAAATCGAGCAAGTCAGTGCTACCCGTTCAAAGGTTATTTTAGAGCCATTGGAACGTGGATTTGGTCATACACTAGGTAATGCGCTACGTCGTATTTTATTATCATCAATGCCTGGTTGTGCAGTGACTGAAGTTGAGATTGATGGTGTACTTCACGAATATTCTTCGAAAGAAGGCGTTCAAGAAGATGTACTAGAAATCTTACTAAACCTGAAAGGCTTAGCTATTAAGCTTGAAGGTAAAACTGAAGCTATGTTAACCCTCACTAAGAGCGGTGCAGGCCCTGTTACAGCAGGTGACATCAGCCATGATGGTGATGTTGAAATCGTTAACCCTGACCATGTTATTTGTAACCTGTCTAACGACGGTGAAATTAGCATGAGAATCAAGGTTGAAATGGGACGTGGTTATGAACCAGCTACAGCTCGTCAATCTGACGATGATGAAGAGCGTCCAATTGGTCGTTTGTTAGTTGATTCTTCTTACAGCCCAGTTGTTCGTATCGCATATAACGTTGAGGCAGCTCGCGTTGACCAACGTACTGACTTAGATAAGTTAGTTATCGATATGACAACTAATGGTACTCTTGATCCTGAAGAAGCAATTCGTCGTGCTTCAACGATTCTAGCCGAACAGCTAGAAGCATTCGTTGATTTACGCGATGTTACTGAAGTTGAAGAGAAAGAAGAAAAGCCAGAGTTCGATCCGATTCTGTTGCGTCCTGTAGACGATCTTGAACTCACAGTTCGTTCGGCTAACTGTCTGAAAGCCGAAGCTATTCACTATATTGGTGATTTAGTTCAGCGTACTGAGGTTGAGTTGTTAAAGACTCCTAACCTAGGTAAGAAGTCGCTTACAGAAATTAAAGATGTACTTGCTTCACGCGGATTGTCTTTAGGTATGCGTCTAGAAAACTGGCCACCGGCTAGTATCGCTGACAACATGTAATCGTCAATTAGTTAATTGTCGAACAAGATTTAGTTAAAAGGATAAGGTCATGCGCCATCGTAAGAGTGGACGTCAACTGAACCGTAACAGCAGTCACCGTCAAGCCATGTTTCGCAACATGGCGGTATCTTTGTTAGAACACGAAGTTATCAAGACTACTTTGCCAAAAGCAAAAGAACTGCGTCGCGTAGTTGAACCATTAATCACACTATCTAAAATTGATAGTGTTGCTAACCGTCGTTTAGCATTTGCCCGTACCCGTGATAAAGCGGTTGTAGGTAAATTGTTCACCGACCTAGGTAAACGTTACGAAGATCGCCCAGGCGGTTATACTCGTATTCTTAAGTGCGGTTTCCGTACTGGCGACAACGCTCCAATGTGTTACATTGAGCTAGTTGGTCGTCCTGTAGATGCTACAGTACAAGAAGATACAGAAGATTAATTTCTACTGTTGATAAAAAACCCGGCTTAGGCCGGGTTTTTTTATGGCTGCGATAAAGTTAACTCGATTGTTACTGAGTTATACCCACCTCAATAACGATTTGCCCTCACGTTCTGATCACTTTTCTTTCCTATGTCCTTAGGCAAGTTTGTTATCTACTTATATAGAATGACTACCTATGGTAAGCGTCTGCCAAACAGCACCTTCACTTAGCAACGCCCAATCGTTAGATTGCTTCAATCATTAATTTGGAGTAAT
>JABSRS010000507.1 GCA_013214885.1 Gammaproteobacteria bacterium | reverse complement strand
TGCTCGATATGACCGCTGATCAGGAGTTATCCGATCGCTACTGTGACATTCTAAGTAATGGTTACCACTTGGTTAGTGCCAATAAACTGGCTGGATCAGCCGCCAAGCATCAATACGAAAAAATCAAACAAGTTGCCCGTGCCAATAATAGTAAATGGCTTTATAACGCCAGTGTCGGAGCTGGGCTGCCAGTTCAGCACGCGATTAATGATTTGCGCAATAGCGGCGACGAAATTAGGGCAATCAGTGGCGTTTTCTCGGGGACCCTGAGTTGGTTATTTGCCAATTTTGATGATACCGAACCATTCTCAACGTTGTTACTTAGGGCGCTGTCGTTAGGAATTACTGAACCTGATCCCCGCGATGATTTATCGGGTAAGGATAAACAGCGTAAATTATTAATCCTAGCCCGCGAAGCTGGGTTTGGACTTGAGTTAGCTGATATCGAGTTAACCTCGATGGTTCCTAAGCAACTGTCCGAACTGGAATTAAGTGAGTTTATCGCCCGTTCATCTGAACTGGATCCACTACTTTCACAACTATACCAACAAGCAAAGTTAGATAATTGTGTGATTAGGTATGTCGCAAAGTTTGAATCGGTAGCTGGCCAGATTAAAGCCAGTGTTGGGTTAGAGCAGTTAAGTAATCAACACCCGTTTGCAGCAATGAGCCCATTGGATAATATCTTTCTAATCGAGACGCCATGGTACCAAGATAATCCGCTGATTATTCGCGGTCCAGGTGCTGGGCGAGAAGTAACGGCTGCCGCGGTGCAATCTGATTTATATAATATAGTGAAACAACTGACTTAGGCATTAGCCGATTCATTTACCAAACAACATGCTTAATAGCATTGGGCTGCTCACCGATAATGGTTTTAACAATTTTGTTATTGTGATCAACCAAGATAATCCTTGGGATCCCAGTATTGGCAAATTGATCGTAGATGCTGCGATCGCTATCGGCGACCAATGAAAAGTTGACGTTAAACTTAGTTGCAAACTCTCGCAGGCTCTGTGGCGTTTCTTCCCGTCCAAAACCAACAATAGTAATACTTGGGTCATTAATTAACGGCGACGCGGTTAATTGTTTGATAAAGCGTTGAGAGTCATGGCACCAAGTGGCGAACAAGATCACTAATTTATTGTTCTGAGTGTCATTAAGTGCCACGACATTGTCATTGATGTCGGTGACCGTCGTTAGCATTAAATTATCACCTGGGCTAACGTAAGTTAAGCGTTGTTCAGCTATCGGTTCCGAGGAAGTAGCTGTACAACCTGATGCGGTAATAAAAGCGACACTTATTAGTAATATTTTGATGAGGTTCATGGTTAGATACTTTGAATTAGTTAATTATTTTGATTCAAGATACTATCGCTAAGCCATAATTAAATCAAAAATTGTCTGTAAATAATTGCGTCGTATTAGCCATGATGGTTAAATTATTCAAATTGCTTTACACTTCGGGCATATATAAAGTCAGGTCAAACAGCCATGTCCCAGTCATTAACCGATCTCAATACCTTAAAACTCGATGCCAGTTGTGAGCGACTGGTAGAGGTTGCTAATGTCAGTCAGTTAGAGCAATTACTTCCAATGAAAAACCTATTGGTTCTCGGTGGTGGTTCAAATATTCTATTTTGCCAGCATTTTAATGGCACGGTATTACTCAATAAAATATTAGGCTGTGATTTTAGCCAAGATGATGATTTTCATTACATCAGTGTTGGTTCAGGTGAGAGTTGGCATCAGCTTGTGATGACTTGCTGTCATCAGGGCATCGGCGGTCTCGAAAACTTAGCGTTAATTCCAGGTTCTGTTGGCGCGGCCCCGATTCAAAACATTGGTGCATATGGGGTTGAATTAGCCAATGTCTGTGTCAGCGTTGAAGCCTACTCATTGGCTAGCGGTCAAAAAAATAGCTTTTCAAATACTCAGTGCCAGTTTGGTTATCGGGATAGCATGTTAAAACGTAGTCGAGATTACTTTGTTACCCGAGTGCACTTTAAGCTGGCTAAAAATTGGCTGCCGCAATTAGGCTACGGTGAATTAAAGTTATGGGCCGAGCAGCTCAGTGAAAAACCGAATCCTCTGGATGTTGCCAATCAAATTATTGCAATACGCCAAGCAAAGCTGCCCAATCACTTAGCAACGCCCAATGCCGGTAGCTTCTTTAAAAATCCTGTTGTTTCACAGCACTTAGCGCAGACTATTTTAGATAAATACCCCGACTGTCCACAGT
>JABSRS010000506.1 GCA_013214885.1 Gammaproteobacteria bacterium | reverse complement strand
AAGCGGGCTGCCCGTTGACAACATAGTGACGCTGTGCTGATTAAAATGATCAAAACTATGCTGCTGCTGTGGCAATAATTGATCGTATGGTTGTTCAATAATCATTTGCGCGACAGCTAACTTACCCGTTTCATAAAGTAAACCCGCAACATAAATTTGATAAGCAGTAAGCGGATCACAACCCAATTGCAATGCGATATAACGAGCCTGTGCTCCAATCCGATAATTATGCCGACTGCCCTCTTGAGTGTGTAGCGCAATGCTATCTGCGTATAGCTCGATAAAGACATTAAAATTTTTCTTTAATTTTTTAAGATGCTGTTGCTGCTTAATCTGCTGAGTTTCCATCGAAGCCTTTTCACGGCTAAGTTGGCTATTCTGCTGATGATTAATTTTAAAAATCTTGAGCGATTTAATTTCATTGTGATATTGATTAGACGCGCTAGTTAGCTCGCTAAGCAATTGTTCATTATCCCAGGGCTTAGCGAAATAACGGCTGATATGCCCTTGGTTAACCGCTTCAATAGTACGATCCAAATCACAATGACCTGTTAACAAAAACCGCTTACTACGCGGATTTATTTCGGCAACATGAGTCAAAAATGTGGCGCCATCCATTACTGGCATTCTCATATCAGATAACACTAGGGGGACGGGGTTTTTACGATAAAATTCCAGTGCCTCGAGTGGTTCTAAAAACAAAAATAACTCAAACTCTTTACGCAATACTCGCTTGAGCGCATTGAGCACTTCGGATTCATCATCTAATATTAATAATGAAACTTTATTCACAACAGTTCCTTATGTTAAAAGTTAGTATTAGTTATATTTTTATATCAACTAATTTTATATCACACTCGGGTGAATCTTTGAATAGATTGCAGATTTTACATCAACATAGTTTCGTCTGGGTAATTAATCGTTTAGACTGGAATTTGCAGGCAATAAAAACAGGAGGTTTTATGCTAGGTTCGTCATCACTGCCATTTCATTTACCAATATTACTGTTGGTGGATGATGATACTAATGTCTTATCCGCTTTAAAAAGGACACTACGTGGCGTTAATGCAAGCATCCTTTGCTTCGACTCACCTGTTGATGCCCTAGAATTTTGTCAACACAACCAGCCTAATGTCATCATTTGTGATCAAAAAATGCCTCAACTTGAAGGGGACGAGTTACTGGCAAAAATACACCTATTGTGGCCGCAGTCACTGCGAATCATTTTATCGGCTTATCAAGACTTTCAAAAAATATCAGCTGGATTTAATTCTGGTGATATTGATAAATACATTTGCAAGCCGTGGGACAAGCAAGAATTAAAGTTCATTATTGATAAAGCCCTAGCTAACATCGTGGTCGAAAAAAACAATGATCATGTGGTTGAAAAACCACCTGACAGTCCCCCAGTAAATTTCCATTCAATGATTGCGAGTGACGAATCAATGAAGGAATTATTTAATGATATTCGCCATGCTGCTACCTCTAATGCGCCCATTTTTGTGACGGGTGAAACGGGTACTGGTAAAGAACTGGTGGCAAAGGCCTGTCATTTAGAAAGTTATCATCAACAAGAGCCATTTTTAGCGGTTAATTGTGCTAATTTCACTGAGAACTTAATGGAATCTCAACTATTTGGTCACACCAAAGGTGCTTTTACTGGGGCAACGTCATCACAAGAAGGAGTCTTTGCCGCGGCTAAAAATGGCACTTTATTTCTCGATGAAATAACCACGCTGTCAAAAACTTTACAGGCAAAACTATTACGGGTCATTCAGGAGCGAGAATACACGCCATTAGGGAGCAATAAAGTTGAGAAATTTCATGCCCAACTTATTTCAGCTTCGTCGAACTCCATTCGTGATGCCGTGGTCAATGGTGATTTCCGTGATGATTTATTTTACCGGCTCAATATTGTTACCTTTAATATTCCTGCCTTACGTGATCGTGGTGATGACATTTTTTTAATTGCTCACCATTTTTTAAAAAAATACGCGGTCGTGGAAAACAAGGGTTTTCAACGATTTTCAAGAGACTGCCTTCAAATACTTGGTCAGTACAATTGGCCAGGCAATGTCCGACAATTAGAAAACGTTATTCATTCGATGATCATTATTAATTCAGGGATTGAGCTAAATTCCCAGATGATAATTAAAGCATTATCGAGTTCTATTATCCCATTAAAAGACAGCCTTACTCGAGTGATTAAGGCCGAAATTAACACCAGCAACGAGCCACTTTCTAA
>JABSRS010000505.1 GCA_013214885.1 Gammaproteobacteria bacterium | reverse complement strand
TTTGAGCGGCCGATTTCAAGCAGAATGTGGTCAATAGACGAAGGGTTACACATAGATGCGCCCTCCGGTATTACCCATGACATGTGCGAGCTGAGTTAACAGTGCTGGATCACGCTCGATTGCTTGTAACAACGTGCCAATGAGCGCTAAAGGCGATTGACTATCGCTGTCAAGCGGCGGTAGTTGCTTTGGCTGCATCGGCGAAAGAGACACCTCGACAGGCGCAATGCCAAACACTGTATTTAAACAATCAGCGTATCGTCCGGCATTGTCTGGTGCATCCTCCTGTAGCCATCTACCGTAATGTTTATCTATCATTGCTGTGCCAGTATGGCCAAGTTGTTGCGCCAGCCATTCCTTACTGATACCAGCGGTTAATGATTGGCTAGCGAAGGTATGCCGAGACTGACCCGCACCACGATGTTTAACGTTAGCAGTCTGCAAAAATGGCGTAAAAAAAGTTTTGCCAAACTGCTTCGAATCAATAAACGGTTTGTTCGTTTTGGTGTTGACAAATACATGTTGAACGAACATCGTCTTGCGTGATTTATTGTCAGTTTGCAGCACTTTAATTCGGGTGGTCTTTCGACTACCTGTGAGCGAAAGCTGCTTTTTCAAGAGGCCGAGTGCGTGCTTATTTAGTTCGACATGACGAAGTGAGCCTTTAGTTTTTGGGACTTTATAATCACCTAATACCCGACACTTATTGACGAGTAAACTAGCATTCACAAAATCGATACATTCCCAGGTTAATCCAATCAGTTCACTGATCCGAAGTCCCGTCAGTACACCCAACAAGAAAAGATTTTTGCCACTGATACAAGTTGTCTCAGTATTGTAAAGCGTCAATAACTCCTGCTGATTAAAGGGCTCTGGATCAGCTATTTGAACCGCCAAGTTACTCAGCTCGTCCATAGGGTTTATTTTAATGAGCGAGTCACAAACCGCTCCTCTAAAAAGGGCGCGTAAAACAGTAAAATGCTCATTGATTGTTTTATTAGCAAAACGCTTATGGACCTTTACCTTCCATGCCTTTATATCTGTTTGTGTAATTGCCGCCATTTCGCGTTTACCAAAATGCTTAACCAGATTCCCGACTTTGGATTTTTCTGATACCAAGGTTGACGGGGCCACCTCATATTGCCGTTCATTCAAATATTGCGATGCATAAAATGCAAATAGTGTTGTTTTCATAAATTAACCTGCGGTTCGAGCCGCTTTTTATAGTTATTTCTCAGCTACAGTAACAGCACAAAAACCACTTAACAACATAAAATACCATTATAAACAACCAGTTATATTGACACGTTAATTATTATCTATTATACTTTTTTACGGTTTTTCAATAAATTCAGCCACATAATCAATTTTGTCTATGTGCTTTTTTAATAATGAAATTTTGTATTTTTTTCCATATCGGCCGAAAGTAACCTTATTATTTGTATGACCAACTAGCTCGGCAACAATATTCTCATCAATTTCAAGTTGTTTCATTTCATCAATAAACGTATGTCGAAACGAATAAGCTGTTGGCCTCTCTCCTGCTTTCATGCCGATATTTGTTTGTAAGCGTCCAAATGCTTGGCAATATTGTCGTGACCAATCAGCATTTTCATTGTCGGGACGGTATGAGAAGAGTTGGATCTGGTGATTACTTTTTAGTGCACGGACATAATGATTAAACCCCAATTCAATCATTTTAGGGTGCAGCGGAACCAACCGAACAGAGCTGGCATTTTTAACACGCTGCTCGCTCCCTTCGTTGGTCACACGAAGACAGAGTATACCCTCGTACTCTGTAATATCCTTTACAACCAACTGGCATGCTTCTGAGGGCCTAAGACCATGATATAGCATCAATAGAGTCACCCACTTCAGTTCCCTGCTTCTAGCTTTGAACGCGGAAGATTTAAATAATTTCTTCAATTCATTTGGCTGCCAGCGCTGTCGCGCTGAATCGGGCCCAGCCACTGCATGATTGCTTAGTTTAATATCATTAAATGGGTTAACAGCGGTGTATTGCATCAGCGTGCACCACCGAAAGAACTGTGAAACGGCAGCGAGATAATCTTTATTAGACTTATAGCTCCGCCCTTCTGTCAGTAATAGATCTCGATAAATAAGGCCATGAGCACTGGTAATATCAGCAACAGTATCCAATTGAGTGGAATGAATAAAATGTCTTGTCCGTTGCTTGAGCTGCTGAACGGTAAGAGGACGGATCCCCTCTTTACTTTTAGACTCGATAAATT
>JABSRS010000504.1 GCA_013214885.1 Gammaproteobacteria bacterium | reverse complement strand
AATAATTTTTCGCTATATGCCATGATACTATCTCCAATTTTACTACTGCATTGCCATTCACTGCCGCTATTACATGCAGCTTAGTGAGCTACCCATTCTACGCTATCTAAATCAACACCATCTTGGAACATTTCCCATAATGGTGACATTTCGCGTAAACGACCAATTGAGCTAGTCAACTGATCAATTGCGTGGTCAATATCTTGTTCGGTCGTAAAACGGCCGATACTAAAACGGATCGAGCTGTGGGCCATTTCATCATTTAAGCCAAGTGATCGTAATACATATGATGGTTCTAGGCTTGCAGAAGTACATGCACTACCTGATGATACCGCTAAATCTTTCAGCGCCATCATTAGTGACTCACCTTCAACGTAGGCAAAGCTAATATTAACATTACCAATGTAACGTTGGTCGGCATCACCATTAAGGTAGGTTTCTTCAATTTTAAACAAACCAGCCATCAAACGCTTACTTAGTGTCTCGATGTGTGCTTTATCTTTTTCCATATCGATTTTTGCAATATGGAAGGCTTCACCCATACCAACAATTTGATGAGTCGCTAGGGTACCAGAACGCATTCCACGCTCATGACCGCCACCGTGCATTTGAGCTTCTAAACGAATACGAGGCTTACGACGTACATAAAGTGCGCCAATACCTTTGGGACCGTAAATTTTGTGGGCTGAAAATGACATTAAATCAACTTTCAATGTCGTTAAGTCGATATCGACCTTGCCTGCACTCTGCGCGGCATCAACATGGAAAACAATCTTACGTGAACGCAATAACTCGCCCATTGCCGCAATATCTTGTATCACGCCAATTTCGTTATTGACATGCATCACAGAAACTAAAATAGTGTCATCGCGCAACGCGTCTTCTAATTGCGATAAACTCACTAAACCGTTGCTTTGCGGATCAAGATAAGTGACCTCAAAACCTTCGCGTTCGAGTTGACGACAAGTATCTAACACCGCTTTATGCTCAGTTTTCACGGTAACGATGTGCTTGCCCTTCTTCGAATAGAAGTGAGCGGCACCTTTAATCGCAAGGTTATCTGATTCAGTCGCACCCGAAGTGAACACAATTTCACGGGCATCAGCATTGATTAAGTCTGCTACTTGATTACGAGCAATATCAATGGCTTCTTCTGCTTGCCAACCAAAACGATGTGAACGAGATGCTGGGTTACCGAAGTTGCCTTCCATGGTCAAACAATCAACCATTTTTGCTGCAACGCGAGGATCAGCAGGCGTTGTTGCTGCATAATCTAGATAAATTGGAAATTTCATTTATTACTCCACACCAATTACCACGTAGGTAGATTGGTATTGTCTATTGCTATGTATGGGGGGCAAGCGCCCAGCACTAACCAAGCTGGTTAACGTGCAAAATGTCATTTTGTAATTCTTGAACCATATTCTGTTTATTAGATATTGCTTTAACATCAGCACTTTCCATCAGTCCACCTAAGGTGACGCCATCGAGAAAGTGTTGCATTTTAACGCTAAAATCATTCCATAAACTATGGGTTAAACAACGGCCATTAGGCGAACAAGGTTTTTCACCTTTACATTTCGTTGCCAGCACCGAGTCATTAACCGCGGCGATAACAGCGCCAACCGATATATCAACTGCATTTTTCGCTAATTGATAACCACCGCCAGGCCCTCTAATGCTGCGCACTAATTCTGCTTTACGTAATTTAGAGAACAGTTGCTCTAAATACGATAACGAGATATGTTGGCGCTCAGAAATATCAGCTAAACACACTGGTCCCGACGCTTGGTGAAGTGCAACATCAAGCATTGCGGTTACCGCATAGCGTCCTTTTGACGTTAATTTCATTGTTATCCCTTGATGTTCGTATAATGAGGCCATTACAACAAACCCGACCAAATTAGTCAAGTATACATTTGACTAATTTGGTCGGGTTTAAATAATTATATCATCAACTTTTAGAACTCGAGTCTTTAATCGACTTTGAATAAGGGCCGCGTTGGGTGGCAGTTAAAATACCGCGTAAAATGTTAAGCTCAACCTCTTCTGGACGCGCGCGATTATATAACCGGCGTAGCTTATTCATTACCAGCCCTGGGTGGGCTTTATTAATAAACTCAATATCGTTTAGCGTATCTTCCAAATGCTGATAGAAACTATTGAGTTGCTCTGATGATGGATATTGCTGCGCTGGTGATGTTTCCTCAGCGGGTGCCTGAGCTAAATATGACATTCTAATTTCATAACAAATGGTTTGGAC
>JABSRS010000503.1 GCA_013214885.1 Gammaproteobacteria bacterium | reverse complement strand
GTACACTATGCCTTAGTTTTGAAGAGGTATCACAATAGGTTGTTTTAAATTTATTGGCCTCTTTAAATGTTGTGACATGACTAACCGCATAATTAAATTCAACATTGCTCATCGCACCTTTCAGGTCTGATATATCAGATTGCAACAAGGGTAAACTGGATTTACCTACCGTATCGCTTGCCTTATTGACAACTTGAGTCTTAATTTGATCAAACCACTCGCTAACATATGGCGTCTTAATGACCTCAATCATTACCAATACAAAAATAATTAATATAATCACTTTTTTCATTTTTATTTTCTACCTTCTAAAGCCCAGTGTGGCATAATTTTAGGTAAGGATAAATTTACCAAGTACATATTGATTATAACTCAAAATAAAAAAAGCATCTTTTGTTTTGTTTTAAGAGGTTAATTAGGATAGTTCCGATGAATGACAGAATTGATGTAAAAATAATTGAGCCAAAAAGTAAACAAAACAAACCACAGCCTAAGCAAGTCGGCAGTAAAATATATGTCAGAGCGGTCAAAGGATTCTTTACGACCATCCGCCAGCGATTAAACTGGATCCTAATGCTTGGTTTTTTTATGTTGCCTTGGCTGCAATATAATGATCGACAAGCGATACTTTTCGATTTGGCCGAACAGAAATTTCAAATATTTGGTTTAATTATTTGGCCACAAGATTTGGTGTTGCTTGCGGTGCTTCTAATGATTGCGGCATATGCATTATTTTTGGTCACGACATTTATCGGGAGAGTGTGGTGTGGTTTTACTTGCCCACAAACGATTTGGA
Organism: Gammaproteobacteria bacterium; assembly: GCA_013214885.1. Taxonomy (GTDB): domain Bacteria; phylum Pseudomonadota; class Gammaproteobacteria; order Enterobacterales; family Psychrobiaceae; genus Psychrobium. The sequence goes on along the minus strand of JABSRS010000503.1, from coordinate 1,472 downwards.
CATTTATATTTATTTGGTTTGAAGAAAAAATAGAAGGTTCAGCCAATAAACGCAAAAAGCTCGATCAGCAAGCCCTAGGTTTTGAAAAAATTTGGAAAAAAACGCTAAAACACGGGATTTGGTTGATAATCTCCTTTATTACCGCGCTGACCTTTGTTGCTTTTTTCGTTCCTGCTCGTGAAGTCTTTTTTGATTTCTTTACCCTGGAGATTGGTAGCGTTCTTAGCCTATGGGTGTGGTTCTTTGCACTTTGTACCTATGGTAATGCAGGATGGATGCGAGAAATAATGTGTTTACACATGTGTCCCTATGCGCGTTTCCAATCGGCAATGTTCGATAAAGACACCTTTACTGTATCTTACGACCCAATGAGAGGGGAATCTAGAGGCCCTCGACCACGTAAGAAAGATCCTAAAGAGTTAGGCTTAGGCGATTGTATCGATTGCAATCTCTGCGTTCAGGTTTGTCCAACGGGGATCGATATTCGGGATGGCTTACAATACGAATGTATTAACTGTGGAGCCTGTGTTGATGCTTGTGATGATGTGATGGTTAAAATGGGTTATGACAAAAAACTTATTAGCTATACCACTGAGCATCAATTAGAAGGCACCAAAACCCATATCGTTAGAGCGAAGTTAATTAGTTATGGTGTGATACTTACCATTATGTGTGCAGTGTTTACTTATGCTTTACTAAATATAGACCCTGCAAAGTTGGATATCATTAGAGACAGGGGGCAGTTATATAGAATTAGTGCCGATGGTATGGTTGAGAATGTTTACACTTTGAAATTACTTAATAAGACCGAACAGCCATTAACTTACAATCTGAGCCTAAGTGGGATAGAGGAATATATTTGGCAGGGACCTCAGAAAATTACTGTTGAAGCGGGTGAGGTTTATATCTTACCAATCAGTATCGGGGTTGACCCATATATATTAAAGAGCAATGTAACTGATGTGCAGTTTATCATTGATGCATCATTGAGTAGTGGCAAGGTGATTCACATCGAGGAAACTAGTCGTTTCTTTAATGAAATATAATAAAGCCTTAACGAAATAGATAAACAAGCCAGTTTTACCAGCTGGCTTGTTGTTTTTTGACCGAAAAACACTCGGTTGGAGTGTTTTTTGCTCGGTTAGCAACAAATGTTTAAAAAGGGGTTGCAAGCAAATTTGAACTCCCTATAATGCGCTACCACTGAGACGGCATAACGAGCTAACAAGCGAGTGACTGAGCGCCTTAGAGAAGAAAACAAGATTTAGAAATTTCTTTTGAAATGTTTAAAATAAGTTGTTGACTTCGAAAAGGGATAACGTATTATACGCATCCTAACGCAACGAACCACAGGGTTTGAAGCGCTTCTCCAGCATCTTTGGTGTTGTCGAGATAAAACGTTCTTTAACAATTAGTATTCAAATAAACTGTGTGGGCATTTGATGGTAAGTATCAACTCTTTCTTAGGAAAG
>JABSRS010000502.1 GCA_013214885.1 Gammaproteobacteria bacterium | reverse complement strand
AGAGCCTTGATATTCAATTTGAGTTATTGCCGTTAGGTAGTGATTTCGGCCAGCAGTTCGAGGTGGCGGTTGAATATTACCCCAAGTCGTATTGACGATTTGTTCTATTTTTCCGACAATAAAACCTTGGGTGGTTCGGTTATATTCGGTCACGATTAGATTGCAATCATCATTAATTTCTATCGGGCTCATGCTGATAGCCCCCCTTAAATCAATCGCTGGAATGGTATTACCACGAATATTGATCACCCCTTTAATATTATTACCAGAGCCAGGGAGGTTTGAGATGGTAGGAATACGCACAACTTCTTGCACTTTAAATACATTGATTGCGAATATTTGGTGGGTCCCTAACCGAAACATTAAAAGTTCCAGTCTGTTTTCACCAACAAGTTGCGTTCGCTGATTAACGCTTTCTAAGATACCAGCCATAGATAAATCCTTTCATTTAGCAAAGCAGGTTAAGAGATCGAAAGTCAATTTTCGATATATAAATAAACGATAACCAATTTTTGTCACTATTGGAATCTTTCATCGGATATTTTATCGAAATACTTATTTAAGTTAAAAACTTAATGGTGTTTATAAATAAGTGGCATCACTTAATTGGATTTATTTTAATACTTAACATGCAGTTATTATCGCGTTTTTGTTTGCCATGGCTTATGTGAGTAATTTATAGTCAATTAATCAGAGCTAGGATTTATGTTTTCTTGATCAGAGAGAAATATGTGAGCAGGGTATTTTTCTTCGTTATGAAATCAGTCTATAATAGCGAGTAATTTTTAGGATACTTAATGTGCCCGTGCGATTTGTGCGTGTATATCCCACAGTAGCCATTATAAAGGGTAAATAATGAGAGTTTGTGCTGTCGAACTAAGAGACAACGCTGCAAATATTTGTATATTGCAGAAAGACAATGATGTATTTGATATTCCAGATTGCCGTGAGCAACGTTTTACGATTCAAAACGTTAACGACAACGAACAATTAAGAGAGTTTCAATTTGCATTTTTTAAATTAATGGAAGACTACAAAGTCGACCGTGTCGTAATTGCCGAGCGTATTTCAAATGGTAAGCATTCGGCAAAAATGTCGACATTTAAGCTTGAAGCCGCCTTACAGCTTTCAACAAAATATAATGTTGATTTGGTGCCACTAGGTGTATTCAAACAGTGGATCAAGCGTTCTCCACCACCAATTGAATTTAAACATACTGGGCTTAAACCGTTTCAGGAAACTGCTTTCTTAAATGCTTACTATTACTTAAGTCACTAATTATTAAAGCCTAACTTGTTAGGCTTTTTTTATTCTTACGACTTTCATGTATTCAATCTCAAAAGCCGCGATCACTTCGCTGGTCGGATAATAGGTTAAATTAACCAAGGCCCCAGTTAAATCCCGATAGCGTTTTTTGCGGGTAAACTTGAATGGAACTTGATGATTATCCACCATTAAGGTGTTTACAAACCATTCGTTTTTTTCACGCTGGACATGCGAAATTACTTTCATGTCTAATGAATGGGTTAGGTTCGGGTGTTTCTCTAATAGTTTATCTACGGGTGCTTTTGCCATAATAAATTCTTTTATAAACTGGTTATTTAATTTTAAACAAGACTACCTTACAATATTATGACAAAAAAATTAACCTATTTACAAGGCTATTCGCCAATAATCATTGAGCAAACGCAACAATTAGTGAACCAGAATAAATTAGCGGCTTACTTGTTGGAACGTTATCCTCAGTGTCATGATATCACGACAGATAGATCACTGTATCGATTTGTCCAAACTATAAAGTCACAATACCTCAAACAATCGTCGCCGATTAGCAAAATAGTGTTTGATGATAAAATTCATGTGGTTAATAATGCGCTAGGCACTCATACGTTTGTGACCCGTAAGCAAGGTAATAAACTAAAGGCGAAGAACGAAATTAGAGTCGCCAAAGTATTTAAGAAGGCCCCGTTAGAATTCTTAACCATGATAGTTGTTCATGAACTTGCGCACGTCAAAGAGAAAGACCACAACAAAGCATTTTATAAGTTGTGCCAATACATGGAGCCCAATTACTTTCAGCTAGAACTTGATTTACGCTTGTATTTAACCCAACTTGCTCTTTTTGGCGAGCTGTATTAAGCAATGAAAACTAAACAACTTACCAAAGTCCATTCTCTTGCTCATTTAGATCCTGCTAATACCAATTCCGTTAATTATGTGGCCTTGCCGTGCGTAGATAAAATCAATGAGTACAAGGCGCTCGATTGAGTAA
>JABSRS010000501.1 GCA_013214885.1 Gammaproteobacteria bacterium | reverse complement strand
CGCCCGACTAATCGGTGGAGCAAATGGGCGCTTCTTTTTGCTCCGCAAAAAATGTGACCGTATGCGGAATCCGCATTCAGTCGCTTGTTAACTGCCGATACCAACATTCAATTTTTTCATGTATTTTGCTAAAGCAAGTTTATCTAAATTATTTGAATTTGAAAGGGCGTTATGAACACCAATTTGATCTTCTTTTTTTCTTTGTTGGCCTAATTTTAACTTCCCTTCTATTTTTGTTATCTCAATTTTGAACCCAACAATACCTGATAATAATTTATCTCTAAATTCATCTGTTATTATATCTCGCTTAATTAATAACTCAGGCTCATATTTGTTTACTACTTCTTCTACTGCATCTAACGTATCATTGTCATTTAGCAAGGATACAATTCCATAAGCATGTACAGCAGTATAATTCCACGTTGGCACTCCAGGAGATTGAGCGTACCAGCTTGGTGAGATGTAACTGTGTGGACCAGTAAACACCACCAGTACCTCCGTTTGATCTAATTCTTTCCAATGTGAATTAGCTTTAGCACAATGCGTATAAAGTGTTCCCCTCTCTCCTTCATTTCGATGTAACACGAAAGGAATATGGGTTCCCGTAAGCGAACTTGAAATGATTAGACCAAAACTAAATTCATCTATAAAGTCATGGGTTACAGACAAATCACCCATTTTAATATGATTAGGGGTATACATTTGACTCCTTTGTAGCCAAGGCCGTTAACAGCTATATTATAAGGCAATTACCAAGTTATTTTAGTGGCGATGACAATTGCTACAAAGTAATTGATGTAACCTATCGCACGCACTGCACGTTCATTAAATATGGATTGCTTTGCCTCTTCCTCCGTCTTGAATGGAAAGAATGGCATAGCTGGAAACTGCCTAAACATAAATAATTGATATTTTGAACACACGACCATCATTTGTTTTGGGTAGAAAATTAGCCAAGTTCCACAAATAATGGAACCCAAAATGTAAATTAGTGCACCAGTCATTGCTTGCCTTAATAACGCCAACCTAAGCCGCAGATAATGCTGGCGCAGGTTTTGCGTGTTATTTTGCAAAAAATGCGACCATGTTAGCTGTCGGATTGAGGCGTTTGTTATATGGTTTTTACTGCATTACGAAATTTCATAGAAACACTTAATGAAATTGAAAACAGCAAAGCATAAGTAAGACCTAAATATATACTTGAAACTAAAAACGCCATAATAGCGAAGCAAAAGCTAATTAAGGCTATAACAGACCAAATTACGGCAATGTTAAAGTATTTATCAAGATCTCCATTCTTAAATACGCGAACCGAATATAGAGTTAATGCAAATAACATTAATATTTGAGGTATATAATTTAATATCATAGTATGACTCTCCATAGCCACATAACGCCAACCCAAGCCGCGTGCTGGCGTAGTTTTTGCGCTTTTGTTGTTTTGCAAAAAAAATGCGACAGTGTTAGCTGTCGGACTTTAGAGTCTTGTTATATTTTTATTGTTTCGTTAATGCTGATTTTACAATAGCAAAGCCAATAAGCCCTAATATAGCACCAGTAACTTTATCAATGTAATAAGCTAGCTTGGTAAATTTACTTCGCACTTTCGGTGTTGAAAGAAGAAAAATAATTGATAGGTCCCATAAAAAAACAATAGCTGTCATCCAAATACCTAAACCTATCTTAAAAGCAAAGCCGACTTCGGGGGTCAGTACAACAGTAAATAAGCTAAGATAAAACAATAAGTTTTTTGGGTTCAAAATGCCAGACATAAACCCTGTAATGAGTTCCTTAAAGAAAGTAGCTTTAACAGTGTTAGAGTGAGTATGATCAGCCATATCTAAGTTCTTATACGAACTCTTACTAGCGCGTAAAGCCTGTACAGCAAGATAAATTAAAAACAATCCCCCGATAACTTTAAGCACAATCATAACAGTCACAGAAGCAGCTAAAATAGAGCCCACACCAATCAAACACAAACCAATATACAAAGCGTTTGCTGATGCAATACCTAGTGCAACACCAATAGCATTTTTACCTTCATTACGAATTGCGCTTTTTACAACTAATACGAAATCTGGCCCAGGGCTTAACAACGCAAGAAAATGAGCTATCGCAACCGTCACGAATATACCAAGTAAATTTACATCCATATGAAAAGCCTTTTGTAGATTTGAAATTATATAAAACATCGATTTAAAATAATCGTGGTAGAGCGACCCATTACTGGGCCGACCCCACACAGATCCGGACGTGCGGAACTACCGCATCCGGCTCTTCA
>JABSRS010000500.1 GCA_013214885.1 Gammaproteobacteria bacterium | reverse complement strand
AACCGCGTGTCAGCAAGCCGGGATTAAGGATCACCATATCATACTCGACCCTGGCTTTGGTTTTGGCAAAACCATGGAACACAACTTTAGCCTGATTAAGCACCTCAAACAGTTTGAAACGCTAGGATTCCCAATTTTGGCCGGCTTATCACGTAAGAGTATGTTCGATCATCTATTGAGTCGCCCAAGCGATCAACGCCTGGCGGCAAGCCTTGCTGGTGCATTATTATGCGCTCAGCAAGGAGCAAAAATTATAAGAGTGCACGACGTTAAAGAAACGGTCGATGTGCTAAAAGTATGGCAAGCAGTTGTTCATGCATCATAAATTTAATATTATTTAAGGACGAAACATGTCAGATCGTAAATATTTTGGGACCGATGGGATCCGTGGCAAAGTTGGAGAAGGACACATCACACCAGCTTTTGCGATGCGCCTTGGTTATGCCGCAGGTAAAGTGTTAGCGAAAGTTGGCACCCGTAAGGTCATTATCGGTAAAGATACCCGTATTTCGGGCTATATGCTCGAATCTGCCCTTGAAGCCGGTCTGTCGGCTGCTGGTCTTGATGTTGCCTTATTAGGCCCAATGCCAACTCCTGCTGTTGCTTATCTAACGAGAACATTCCGCGCTGAAGCTGGCATTGTGATTAGTGCCTCGCACAATCCTTATTATGACAACGGGATTAAATTTTTCTCTGCTGATGGCACCAAGTTAGACGATGATCTTGAATTAGCGATTGAAGCAGAACTTGATAATGAAATGAGTTGTGTAGCATCAGAACAATTAGGTAAGGCCACGCGTATCGATGATGCGGCAGGGCGTTACATCGAATTTTGTAAAAGCAACTTCCCGAATGCCTTATCACTGCACGGTTTAAAAATTGTGGTCGATTGTGCACATGGCGCGACTTATCATATTGCCCCCGCGGTATTTTCTGAATTAGGTGCTGAGGTTATTACCATTGGTTGTGAGCCTAACGGTTTAAATATCAACGATGGCTACGGTGCGACCGATTTAGACAACCTTAAAAAGAAAGTGGTTGAAGTCGGCGCAGATCTTGGCATTGCCCTAGACGGTGATGGCGATCGTTTAATGATGGTCGATCGCACCGGTTATGCACTAGATGGCGATGAAACACTTTACATCATCGTACGCGAAGCCCTAAAAAGTGGCATGTTAGGTGGCGGCGTAGTTGGCACTAAAATGACCAACCTTGGGTTCGAAATTGCCCTAAAGAACTTAGGCATTCCTTTTGTTAGAGCCGATGTTGGTGACCGTCATGTGATGGAAGTACTTTCAGCCAAGGGTTGGAAAATTGGTGGCGAAAACTCGGGACATATTATATCGCTCGATCATAATACGACCGGTGATGGTATTGTCGCCGCACTATTGATTTTAACCGCGATAGTTCATTCAGGAATCGACCTAGTCGATTTGCAACAAGGTATGACGTTATTACCACAAATTTTAATCAACGTTCGCTATACACCTGGTAAGGACATCATGGATAACCCAGAACTGCTGCAAGCGGTAACGGATGCAGAACAAAAACTGGGTAATGATGGCCGAGTGTTATTGAGAAAATCAGGCACTGAACCGGTCATCAGAGTAATGGTTGAGGGCGTTAACGAAGCTGATGTTAGGGCGCATGCCGAAACAATTGCTGCGGTCGTTAAATCGCTTTGTAAATAATAACTAATGGTGAAAGATTCGTTAACTCGACAAGGAAGTTGAGCGAAATGGCTAAAAAAAACACGAACAGAATTAAATCGTTAACTTTTTAGCATTGGAACTTGTAACGGCGCCCAAGAATAGTTAATATCTGCACCGCCTTAATGGAGAGAATGGATATGACCAAATTAAGACCACTGATTGCCGCTAATTGGAAAATGAATGGTAACAGAGATTTAGCCGAAGAATTTAGTAAAAAGTTTTCGACTCAACAACTTAATAATATTGATGTTGTATTATGTCCTCCAAGTGTTTACCTTGAATCGTTAATTACACAGGTAGCAGCAAACCAGTCAGTAATCAAAGTTGGCGCTCAGAACATTAGTGAGCAAGCCAAAGGTGCTTATACTGGCGAGACTTCAACAACTATGTTGTTAGAACTCGGTTGTGAATATGTAATTATTGGCCATTCAGAGCGCCGTAGCCTTTTTGGTGAAACGCCTGAATTAGCAGCAACTAAATATTTAGTTGCTTTGCAAGCTGGATTAACTCCGATACTATGTACTGGAGAATCAGACGAGCAACGCCAACAAGAATTGACGTTTAAAGTAATCG
>JABSRS010000499.1 GCA_013214885.1 Gammaproteobacteria bacterium | reverse complement strand
ATTGATAATACTCAGCTCGAGAACGAGTCTGTATTGCAGACTATTTATGCGACTGATGCCATTGAATATAACCCAGGACGGAGTTCACAATTCTTTACATTCAAACAACATAAAGGGGCTTATCCACTTATTCGAGGCAATAAGGGCTTAAACTTGGCGGTAGCCGTTGAAATTAATGGTCAACGTAATGCGGCTTTTGGTACAAATCTCATTCGAGATTTACAAGGTTCTCATCAGCTTGCTTATCAAAATCACTTCAAGCGCTTATTAAATTGGCTATTAAAACGTGATGATATCAGTATTCAGAATGTAGCTCAGGTACGCTTAGCGTTGATGAATAACTATACCGCTTCACGCACGACTAGTTGGCTCAAGACCCATTATGTTAATTGGCAGGTAACGTTTTGCAATGATGCAACAATACTGAAGTCTTGCCTTGCTGATGCTGACTTGGTCATTACTGGCTCTGATGAAAATGCCAGCGCCGATCAAGTAATGGCTGGCTTAAAAAACGCTCAAAGCAAGGGGGCCGCGCTATTATACGTTCATCAGCACCGTTGGGGTAACAAGGCTTTGACCAACACGGTATTAGCACCAATGAACTTATCGATGGAACCATTAGGTGGTGCTGGTAATTATTTTTCACAAGATAGTGCCAGTTGGGATAACCTTCAACAAATGTTAGCTGGCCGCAATGGCTTAGAGGATCTTCGTCAACTATTCAGTAAGCTGCAAGACAATAGTTTTACTTTTGATCTGGCCGCTTGTGCCACTGATTGTGATGCCAGCTTTGCCGAGGAATATCTCAATGTGGTTAAGAAGCTGCGCTCATTGATACAGAATTTAGATCAAAATAAGATCGATATTTTTGCCTCTGACACCTATCAGCTAGAGCAATTAATTGTGCTGTTAGGAGACTTTTACCGCCAATCTATCATTTATCCTATGGATGTGACGACTACCGATAATGTTGCTTTTCTTCAGGCTTATTTTTCTGACCATACGGTATATAACTCTCGCACTAAGAATCAGACTCAGGCAGATCTAGGTAACTTTAGCCGTAGTGATTTCACACATGTCACCCCAGTTAACAAGCGTCTAAGTTATACCAGCAAGGAGATATTTAGATCTGCTGGTGTTTATGCTTTACCAGGACAAACGTTTAGCGTTACCCGTAATGATAGCAGTGAACTAACAGTGGAAATATTTATCAATACCCTGCGTTCTAGCTCGACCAAAGAGTTTGAAGCGAATAAATACAACCGACCTAAGTTCTTGCAATCTGTCGCTATCCCTATTGCCCCCGGCGAAACCATTAGTCTTACCTCTCCTTATGGTGGTCCGGTACAACTGATGTTTTCAGCCAACGATTTACAGGTCGAACTGGATTTTACACATGTTGGTTTGCACCCATACTGGTCTTCTGCTGCGGATAATGCTGGTTTCTCTGCGGCGATGTTAGCTGGCAACTATGATTGGGCGGAAGTTGTTACCCCTAACTTTGAAATTCATTCACAATTGGAAAAAATGCGCACTACTTTGGCGCGAGATAATGTGAGCAATGTCGAAGACTTGGCGGCAATAACCGAACAGTACATCCATAACTACCCACATGTGTTAGCTGGCTATCAAGGACCGGGTATTAATGTTGTGGCTGAGATCCATGACTTTTCCCGAGATAAGGACTGGGCGATTGATAACCTTGATATCGTCAAACACATGAATGCGGATCAAGCCAGCTGTGGCTGGGGGTGTTCTGGTAATCCCTACGATGCTAGCTGGAGTTTTAATCCTGTTGGCCATGGCGATATCCATGAATTTGGCCATGGTCTAGAAAAAAGGGAGTTGCGTTTTTCTGGGTGGGAAACTCACAGCACCACTAACACCTATGTTTATTACTCTCAAACACAATACGCTAAAGA
>JABSRS010000049.1 GCA_013214885.1 Gammaproteobacteria bacterium | reverse complement strand
CGTTATGCCAAAAAATTGAGTGAGGCAGGGGTGCAATGTCAGTTACATCAGTTTGACCAAATGATTCATGCTTTTATTAACTTAGATGATTTAGTGCCAGAGCAATGCCAGCAGCTATATTTGATGATTGGTCAGGCTGTTAAATCTTGAGTTGGCTGTGATAATCGTGGCATTAGCTGTAACGTATTAATGCCAATTTTACAAATAAGTTGATAGTTTTATCGGGTTATTATCTCTAACAGCTTTATTTTGTTATCTATTTTTATTATATTGTCATTATAAGAAATCAATTTTGAAGTACGCTATGAAAATAACCCATGATCTCAATATACTTCGGTTGATAAAAATAATACCTCCTTTCATTGTTATTACGTTTGCTGTATTGGTTAATATCATTGTGATTAATGATAATAAAGCCAAGCTTGTCCACGAACTCGAAACTCTCCAACGTGACTTTATCGAATCAGAAAAAGATATGGTAAAAGTACGAGTTGAACAACTTATTCAGCAAATTACTTACGAAAAAGATAGTACCGAAACGTTATTAAAAAAAGACATTAAACAACGAGTTTACCAAGCACATAATATAGCGAGCACTATTTATGAGCAAAATAAACACAAATCAGAAGCCGAGGTCACAAAATTAATTACCGATGCTTTGAGAAATATTCGCTTTAATCAGGGCCGTGGTTACTATTTTATTTATAAGACTAGCGGAATTAGCGTCTTGCATCCTATTGTGCCAGCTATCGAGGGAACTATTAAGTGGGACTTTCAGGATGTCAGAGGTAATTATATCGTTCGTGACATGTGGAAGTTGGTGAAACAACAGGATGAGGCATTTTATCACTGGTGGTTCGTCAAACCACAAAACATAAATAAAGAGTTTGAAAAAATTGGTTTTGGTAAACATTTTGCGCCGTACGATTGGCTTATCGGTACGGGTGAATATGTTGTTGATGCCGAAAATGATATTAAACAACGACTATTGCAACGGATCTCGAAGCTACGTTATAAATCCAATGGTTATATTTTTATTATTGATTATCAGGGTAATTATTTGTCCCATTATCTAAAAGAAATAGTAGGGAGCAATCGTTATGATGTGGTTAACGAGCAAGGCGTGACCGTGGTCCAGCAAATCATCGATGTGGCCAAGCAAGGATCTGGTTTTCTGCGCTATCTGAGCACTATGCAGCCAAGTACTTTAAAACCTGCTGATAAAATAAGTTATATTGTCGGGCTACCTGACTGGCAGTGGGCTATCGGCTCAGGAATATATTCGAGTGAAATTGATAATTATCTGGACAAACGTGGCAAAGCCATTGCACAGCAGAACAACGATCAGCTAACCAAAATTTTATGGCTTAGTTTATTTGTTACCTTATTTTTTGTGACGTTGTCGATTGTCTTTGCTAACTATTTAGGCCGTCGACTTTCCTTGTTCGAAAGGAAGACAAGTGAAGATTTTTTTGAGTTAAATCGGGTGAAAGACCAACTGGAATACCAAGCATTGCATGACTTTTTGACTAAATTGCCCAATCGAGTGCTGATCGACATAAAAATAAAGCAAGGAATTGAAGTATCAAAGAGAAATAATAAACAATTGGCAATAATGCTGGTCGATCTCGATGATTTCAAAAAAATAAACGATCTTTATGGCCATTCAGTTGGTGATAAGTTACTCGTAAAATTGGGGGGCTTATTTAATCAAACGTTGTCAGTAGGTGATAGTGTTGCGCGGTTCGGTGGTGACGAATTTATTTTTTGTTTTCCTGAGCTTGACGATTTAGCTGATGCGCAGGGCAAAGCGAGGCGCATCTGTGAGATCTTTAATCAGGAATTTGTGCTTGATGGTAAATCGTTATACTCAGGTTGCAGTATTGGTGTTGCGATGTATCCCAAAGATGGTGAAGTGGTCGAGGACCTAATAAGTAAGGCTGATATCGTCCTTTATAAATCCAAAGCACAACAAAAAGGCCAGTTTTTATTCTTTAATGAAACTATTAATGGCCAAGTGCAACGGGAGTTATTGATCGAGTCGGAATTACGGATGGCTGTCACTAATAATCAATTGAATGTGCTTTATCAGCCGCAAATTAATGTTGCCACAGGCCAGATTTGTGGCGTTGAGGCGTTAGTTCGCTGGCACAACCCTAAATTGGGTAATGTTTCACCTGTTGAGTTCATTAGCATTGCTGAGGATATTGGGATTATTAACGAGATTAGCCAGTTTGTGATGGAAAAATCGTTACGAGATATCGGGCTATTTAATCGCGAAAGTGCTGCCGCGCTGCTCCAGCTATCGATTAATATTTCACCGAAGCAATTGTTGGAGCCTAATTTTGTTAACAACGTTATTAATATGACAAATCAGGTTGGTTTTGATAAAAATTTAATTACGTTGGAAATTACTGAAAACGTTCTTATTAACGATATGGACAAGGTTAGACCTGTATTGCAAGCGATCAGAAACAGTGGCTTAATGTTGTCACTTGATGATTTCGGTACTGGATACTCATCGTTGAGCTACTTGAGTAATCTACCGATTAACGAAATAAAAATTGATCGTTCGTTTATCGATAAATTCCTCACCAACAGCCAAAGTGAGTCGTTAGTAAAAACGATCATTTCGATTGGGCAGCTAGGTAATTATACCGTGGTGGCCGAAGGCGTTGAGACGAAAGAGCAGTATGAGCGTCTTATTCAATTGCGTTGTGATTTGATCCAAGGCTATTATTTTGACCGACCGCTTTCATTAGCTGATCTGAGATTAAATTATCAAAGTGCTTTGGTTACTTAGTCATCGCGTCAGCTTGCTCTTTTTCTTTGGTACTATATTTTACGGTTAAAATCATTTGACCAATAACAATCACGGTCGATAATAACAGTGTAATCACCACAGGCGTTAGCGATAGCGCAATACTATAAATAATACCGAGCACTATCGCGCGAGCAATTAATTGATTTCGGGTCTTCACTTGTAATTTTACTTTCGATGATTTTATATACAAATTAACGATTTCAACCGATTTATATAACTTGTTGTCGGCGATCTCTTTAATCGTTAATCCTGACGCTAATAATTTCATTGTTTTTAATTCAAGAGCATTAACTTGTTTGATTGATGTGTGAGCTGCGGTCATAAACAAAGTTCCGTTATCTAATGCATTAAGATGGGCATGAAAAATATGGGTAAATTTTTCAATGAGCGGGATGTTGATAGCAATTTCATGGTGATAGGTTTTATGACTAACCCCCTGGGCACAAATACCAATCCCACCAATATATAAGTGCGATCGCGAGCGAATAGGAATTGATACGCCATAGTGCATCCCAAAATCCATTGCCAACTGCTCAACTGGCACTGAGCTTGGGGTAGTTAAAGCAATGTGTTGCTGGCTGCCCCATTGTAGAGTCTCATCATTTTCAAGACACCACTTCACGGCTGTGTCGTTGGTTTCGTTGTGATTATCGCTTAACTTATCATATTGTTCTAAAAAATCGTTTTGGTAGTTTGAGAGATAAATTCCAGGTAATTGATTGTTGTGTTCTGAAAAACTTAGCCCGTAAAATGCCGAATTAAAGCCAAGTCTCGCGGCATGCCCCAGAAAACCTGCCATGACTGTTCGGTGCTTTGACATTGAGTGAGCGCTTGAACAAAATCATATTCAACATTTGAAATTAAGATCGTATTTCCCTATCTAACTTAAGTCTGTTCCCTAATTAGTCGTTTGAGCGATAGTGAAATAGTTGAACTGAGAGGTTATGTTGAAGCTTTTATCAACCCAACTAACAGCCTTTGTACTGAACTCATTGCTCTCAATCCCAATAGCTGGCTATTACTCAATCGAGCGCCTTGTACTCATTGATTTTATCTACGCACGGCAAGGCCACATAATTAACGGAATTGGTATGATTCGAATTAGGAGAAAGTCATGGGAAAATTAAAATCAAACTGGAAAAGCAGTATTGATGATGGTCAGTATCGTCGTAGGTAAAATAAGTGTCATTGGCAGTGATTTGGTCTGGGCTAACCAGTAAATCTAATTCAACAAATTCAATGTTTGGATTGTGCGATAACGCTTTGACAATGGCTTGTTCGGCGTGTGCGGGTACGCTAATAATATGAGTACGTAGTTTCGCTAATTTGCCTTTAAAGCCTTATGTTTGGCTAAAATCTTTTGAAACGCGCATCGGAAAGTCTAGCTTTTGGTTGAACTAAAATTTGTGATTTTGCCCAGGCTGCTGAATGTGGTTGTGGAGCCGCTATTGCTGATTGAGCAAAAATTGCAGGTAATAACATTGATGTTAAAACGATAGAACGGGTAAAGATTTTGGTAGTGCTAGGGTGCTGATTTGCACCCGTTCGTTATTGATGAATTTCACTTATTGACTCCACTGTTGGTGAAGTCTACGAAAAACTACTGCAAAACGCCTAAACCACAGTTGTAACCATGCTGATAATTGGCCGTTCCGCTATCGTAGGATTATTCCCGTAGACCAGTAACTTTGCGCTACTCTCTTTCGAAAGTTTTGCCATTTTCAATCTTTAGCATGTCCAATTAGTCACACTAATTGGTTTAGCATAAGAGCGAGCACGCATTAATTAAATGATCCGAATTTGAGCTCGCTTTGTTGTGTACGGCGAGCATTCTAGGTTAATAACTGACCACGAGCCAAACGAAGTGATCAAAAAGTAAGCACTAAATCGTCAAAAAATTATAAGTTGTTAATTGGCTTAATTATACATTATAAACTCGCCATGCTATTGTTTTTTAACTATTTTTGCGTGCGCTCCGTGCTAGGTGTTAATTAAATAGTTATGTATTTTCGATTCACTCAAGATTCTTTGCTTGAATGTTAACAAGACGTTACATTATGACAGTGGAAAATTGATGTAAGAACATTAATACTGGTCTTATATAATATTAATAACAAATCGGATGGACAGATGATAAAAAAAATATTTAAAGGATTTGGCTGGTTACTTTTGACCTTAACCATTATTGGAGGCTCGTTTGCCAGCCATGAATGGTACGCGGATAAGCCTGTATTCTTTCGGGCTTATTTGGATCGAACGATGTTAAAAATGGCGTTTGATAGTCCTGAGACACTAACATCTTTGGGTTTTCTTGAGTCGATGGGAATTAAAGGGCATAACGCCTTACTTAATGATGATAGCGAGCAAAAAGCCGATCAGATGTTTGAAAAGCTTGACGAGATCACTGCAACTATCCATAGCTACAGCGACCAAGAGCTTAATCAGTCAGAATTGCTGTCTAAAGAAATCGCGTTGTATCTATTAGATTTTGGCGCCCAGTCAAAAGCCTTTCGTTATCATGATTATCCTGTTAATCAGTTGTTTGGTATTCAAAATGGTTTTCCAAGTTTTATGGACGCGCAGCATCAGGTTAATACCCTTGAAGATGCCGAAAACTATGTATCACGGCTATCTAAGCTTAAGTTGAAATTTGAACAAAACCTTGAAGGGCTTAAAATTCGTGAGCAAATGGGGATTATCCCACCAACGTTTGTGATCGACCGAGTGCTCGAAGAAATGACCACTTTTGTTAATAAGCCGATTGAAGAAAACATTCTTTATAGCTCGTTACAAGCAAAAATGGATAAGGCCGTCGATTTTCCAAGTGATCAAAAAGATCATATTTTAGCCTTAACCAAGGAGCAAATGACCGCCAGTGTTCATCCTGCTTACCAAATGCTGATTGATTACTTTGTGGCACTAAAGCCTAAATCGTCTACCGATGATGGTTTGTGGCATTTACCCCAAGGTGATAAAGCTTATGAGTTGTCGCTTAAATTTTTCACCACTTCAGATTACACGCCACAATATATTCATGATACTGGCTTAGGTGAAGTTGCGAGGATCCAAGCTGAAATTGTTGACATTCTAGCTGAGCAAAATTTCGATGTTAGTGGTGGCTTTACCGCAGCGATTGAAACGTTAAAAGCCGATCCTACGTTTTATTACGAGGACTCTGACGCAGGGCGCGAGCAAATCTTAACCGATTATCAAGTCATTCTCGATGAGATTAACCAAGGGTTAGATCAGGCATTTAGAATTAGACCCGAAGCCGGAATGAAGGTCCGTCGGATCCCTAAGTTTAAAGAAAAAACCGCACCAGGAGCTTATTATCAGCAACCAGCGATTGATGGTAGTCGCCCTGGCATGTTTTTCGCTAATCTTTACGATATTAAAGCAACGCCGAAATATGCGATGAAGACATTGGCCTATCACGAGGGGATACCTGGGCATCACTTCCAAATAGCCATCGCGATGGAACTTGAAGGTTTGCCATTGTTCAGAAAAATGTCGCCGTTTACTGCTTATACCGAAGGTTGGGCACTTTATGCCGAACGCGTCGCTTGGGAACTGGGCTTTGAAAGAGATCCGTTTGATAATATCGGTCGATTACAAGCTGAATTATTTCGCGCTGTGCGGTTAGTGGTTGATACTGGTATTCATTACAAACGCTGGACCCGTGAGTACGCCATCGATTATATGTTGGCCAACACTGGTATGGCGCAAAGTGATGTGGTGTCGGAAATTGAACGTTATATTGTGATGCCAGGACAAGCGACGTCATATAAAGTTGGCATGATGAAGTTTCTTGAATTACGCGCCAAGGCTAAAGCTGCCTTGGGCGATAAATTCGATTTACGTGATTTCCATGACGTGGTGCTAAAAAATGGCGCGGTGCCAATGGCAATTCTCGAGCGTTTTGTCGAGCAATATATTGCTCAGAAATCAGCTTAATGATTCTTGATCAGTTCAAGTACCGTTCTTGGCTGCTCAAGCATCATGCGGTTATCAAAACTTAAACGGTGCGTTGCATGACAAGTGGCGCACACTTGAACGGCTAGCGTCCCTAATTGCTGGCCTTGCTCTTTCAACGTCCCGCTCGTTAATGCCTGTTCTAAGCTATTGAGTGTCTTTTTCATGGCTAGCGTCGGTAAAGTCTTGCTGTTATCTTTGTGGCAACTGACACAGGTTTGACCGAGTTGCTCAATTCCTTGGTTTAATTGTCCTAAAGCACTTAATGCGATATCACCAAAGCCATCGGTGGCGGCAATTTTAATCAGATTAACTTGCTCGCTAAGCTTAGCCATATTGTCTTGATAGCTAAGGTCATTGGTTAGGGTGATGGTTGAAAAATCGGGTGCACGATATTTAGTGGCGGTAATGGCGCGGAAATCATCGTGGCACGACTGACAATTACTGGCTAGGTTTGCCAGTTGCGATGGCATTTTATCAAAATGTTGTAGGGAGGCACTTTGCGCCAACGTCGCTAAAATCTCAAGATCTAACTTTTTTTCCCAGCTCGGGACCATTTCAGCAATTTTCCGATAGTGGCTATCAAGCTGTTCAAGCCATTGGTTGACATGTTGTTGATCACCTAGTTGGGCATAATAAGCGACAGCCTGCATTTCACGGCGTAGTTTAAACATATTATGCAGCCAAACCTGGCGTTTATTTTGCGGCTTATACCACTGGGCCAGCGCCTCTGGCGGCTTCTTTATTAGTTGAACTCGGTCTTTATGGCTATAAACAATAGCGCCGACAGTAACAATAATTAGCAGCTGTATAATAATAAAAACAGACCAATATTTACGCATGATGACTCTCTTTGACTTTATATTTGCTAAATATTAGTCAAACATTCAGATGGTTACAAATGCTAACTGACCAAAACTTGTTCTGAAATAAGGTTATATCGTCGAGGTGTTAGTCACAGAACCCTTGAATTGGGTTTGCGTTTCTCTGAGCAGCCGCTACAATTGCGCCAATTAATTTTTAGGCTTATACGTCATGAACAGAAAAAGAAAGATTAACGCTATTTTTAATAAAAGACTCAAGAAAATGAATGCAAAAAAGCATTCAAGCAGCACTAAGCCTAAATATGTCTCGAAAGCAGAGCGAGCGAAGTTAGAACTTGAAGCAGCGCAACAAGCTGAGCAATCAGTTGAAGAGCTGTCGGTTGATACCCAATCTGAAGAGATCGTTACTAGCTAATAGCCAGTTACATTGCAAATTCTAGCTCGATATTGGTACAGCCTTTTTTACAACGGATCCCTGGGATTAAATTAGGCTGACCTTTTTGAGCGGTTATTAATGTTAACGGCTGTTGGCACGTCGAGCACAACACAGTTTCACCTCGTCCTATTTTCTTAATAATATTCTTGTGGCTATGAAATGATTGGGCACTTGATTTGTTAATCGCAGAAAAATCTAGTTTAGTCATAATACTTCTTGGTTAATGGAAATCAGTCACGATTATACGCTGGCTTGTCGGTTGATAAAAGCCCACAGTTCTCCGTTACCAAGCTTGTTGCTGTAACTATTAGTGGTAGTTATTCTTTAGCTTGTTCTAATTTATCGAGATTATTTCTCAGATTTTCTTCCAGCGCGATTAATTTCTTTCGCGTATTTTCAGTTTTCTCTCGCTCGTAAAGATCGATCACTAATTGGGTGACTGCATCGCGGATTGGGTGAAGTTCTTGGGGTTGGGTGTCCATGATAGAGACCCTCCTATCAACGTTGAAACATTATTTATTATGAACTGAAGTAAGGTCATAATTGGTTTAATTATAGCAAAATGCTATCTTGGATTCAGAATTTTAATTTTGATAGCAGGGAATAATGGTTCAAGCTAATTTGTTATACCTTAATGTCGTTAGTGTTGACGGTAGTATTTTTAGTGGTGAAGTTTTCTCATTGCAAGTTACTGGGCAACAAGGGGAGCTAGGTATTTATCCTGGGCACGCACCATTACTAACCAGTATTATTCCCGGATTAGTGAAATTAAGCTGCGAAGATGGCAGCGAGCAGGTGATTTATCTATCGGGTGGAATTGTCGAAGTACAAGCAGCAACAGTGACCATTTTGGCCGATGTTGCGATTCGTGGTGAAGATCTTGATCAAGCCGCCGCTGAAAAAGCCAAGTCTAAAGCGCAGAAAATAATTAATGCCCCTAACGCGCAGGAGGGTTATGCCGAAGCAGCGTTTCAATTAGCCAATGCTGTTGCTCAGTTGCGGGTGATGAAATTATTGCATCAGTTAAAAAAACGCCATTAATACACTAAGTTAAAGGGCACCATCATGATGATTAGCTCTTTAACTCAGTTAGTTAGTTATTTATTTAGTCATCATTAATTGTCTGATGTATTTAACGGGGGCGCTGCCGTAGCTTAGAAATTGGTCATGGAACTTACTAACACTGTAATCATCACCTTGAGCCGCTTTATACTCGGCCCTAAAGTCATAAATATCACGGTAACCAGAGTAGTAACTAGTTAGCTGAACCTGTGACAATGTTGCGCGGCGCCATTTTCCAATAGCCTCGGCACGTTGTTGGAATGCGCCATCCATCATTAATGCTAAGCCGTCTTCCTTGCTAAGATTATTGACATGAATTGAATAGTCTAAAATGGTATTGGTAATAACGCGTAGGTTCCACTTGTAATACATTAACCATAATTCTGGTTCAAAATCACCATAGCCTTCTTCAAGCATCATTCGTTCTGAGTATACCGCCCAGCCTTCGATCATAGCGCCATTGCCAAATAAGCTTTTGACTAAGCTCGGTGCCATGTTTGAATATACTAACTGGGTGTAATGACCAGGTACTGCCTCGTGAATGTTTAGGACCTGTAATACCCAATGGTTATATTCGCGCAAATAACTTTCGGCTTGTTCTGCACTCATGTTATCAAGTGGCGTGACGTTGTAATAAGTATTGGCTTTCTTGTCGTACGGTCCTGGCGCGCTAATTGATGCTCCGGCAAAACCTTGCATGTATTTAGGCGTTTCACGGACAATTAATGGCTTGTCTTTATCAAGAGTAATAAGTTTTTTACTATTTACAAAGGCTTCCAGTGCTGGGATCTGAGCGCGAATTTCGCTAACAAAGTCTTCTCGTTTAACATGTTTGGCCGATAATTTATCGATAACGGTCGCAATAAGTTGTTGCTGGGTCGCTGGTTTAGTTTGACCTTTAAAATATTTAGGCCATAGCTGCTCAGCTAACTTAGCCATTTCGCTTAGCACTTTTTCTTTATCAGCAAGTGCTTTGGTATAAAGCTGTTTTGCGGTTAAATCTGACTGAATATCTAAGGCAAATTTTTGTTCATACAGTGTTTCGCCAATTCTAAAGCTACGACCGCCATCTTGGGTTACTTGCGCTTCAAGTTTGGTTAGCCACTCGATATGACTCATGACCGCCTGACGCGCCTCAAGTACGCGGGCACCAAATAATTGTTTTTGAGCAGTAGTTAACGATGAGTTGTTCGCTTGCTCGATTAAACTATCTGAAAAGACGCCTAACGCCCCGTTGTTTTGCATGATTGCAAGTTGAGTATGCTCTAACGTTGGATTGTTAATGTTGGCGCGAGCAGCTTGGTAATATTGAGCAACGTAAGTTAAGCGCTCAAGTACCGACGTTAAGCGCTGCTCTAGTGGCGCATAGCTGCCATTGATAATTTGGGCAAAACCGCCAGCAACATTGTAGTTAGAAGGTTGCCATTGCCATGATTTAAATGTTTCGATATCCCACTGGGTTGAATCTAGCAGATTTGTAATCAGAGCGGCATCGATGCGTTGTGACGGTGACAGCTGAGTTAGGTCAATTACCGCGAGTAAGGCTTGTTGCTCGGTGACAAATTGGAGCTGCTTGGTACGATTAAAAGCATCAGGGATCACCAATTTGCCATCATCTTCGTGATAACCACTATAGAGTGCCCATGTTGGATTTTGTTGCCACAGGGCGGCGATAAAATCATTTGAATAATTATCAAATAATTGAGCTTGGGTTACTAATGCGATGACAGGTGCACTGTTAGTGGTTGAGGACTGATTTTGGCAACCACTCAATACTGAACTACCTAGGATAAGAGCGACACTAATGGCGGTGATTTTTTTATTCATTATTAAGACCTGATGCGTTTTAGTTGCTTGGCAGTCTAAAACGCCTGCGGCTCTAATACAACTCTACTCTTACAGTTCTAACGCTCAATCAAGGCCGAGTTTTATTTTTATTAATTTAAGCCATTGCGGTAGGGCTTGTTGGGGCCATAACATTTGATATTTAAGGGTTAATTTATGCCAGCCATGGTGCTGATATTTACGAGCACTGGTTGCCAGTGAACTGGGGCAATTGATTAATTTTATCTTTGATAATTTGGCTTGCCATACCAACAGGTGATCTTCGCCAAATAATGCCTGTTCATCATAACCACCCAGAGTGCTAAATAATTGCGCGTCGATACAAAATCCCTGATCACCAAAGGGCAACCCGAAGATATCTGAGCGAAATTTTGCGCCAAACTCGTTGATGGCCAGCCATCGATGGTGTTTGTCGTGAAAAAACAAATCAAAATAAAACAATGCTTGTTGGCTGCCTTGTTTGCTCAGTGAGTTAATTAGCGTTGCAACGTTGTGGGAACTTATGACGGTATCGGCATGCAAGAACCAAATAAAGTGATTAGTGGCCGCTTGTGCACCAGTATTAAGCTGTTTCGCTCGACCGACATCGCTATACACTACTTGCCAGGTTAGTGCGTCAAATTGTAACGCCAGCGCTGTGATTTGCTGAGCAATCTTGCCGTCAATTTTGTCTTGGGCAGGTGCGACAACGATAATTTCGCTATTAGCGGGTAATAAGTCGAAATTAGCACAAAGGGTTAACCACTGATCCTCTGCAGGAGCCAGTGGAATAACGATTGAAAGCAAGTGGTTCATTAACTTGATAACAGCTCAAATAATGCTTTGTTTTCACTCGACAACGATTCGATCGGGGTCATTAGTGAACATGCAAGGCTGGTGCGGCAGCTACATTCGCTGTTTGATTGATGGTTATTAGTCAGATAGTGACTCACTAAAGACTTTGCCTGTTGCAAGCTCGCACCGTAGCGAGAAATGACTTGTGCCACAGTAACGTGGTGCGCTGGGTCGTCTTGCCAACAATCATAATCGGTTGCAATGGCGATAGTGACATAACAAATCTGCGCCTCGCGCGCTAAGAACACTTCGGGGACATTAGTCATCCCCACTAAATCGGCTTGAACCGCATTTTTTAGAAACAGGCTTTCAGCGCGCGTGCCTAAACGTGGACCATCGACACAGGCATAAGTTTTGTCACGGTGTAACGTCATGTTTAAGCCATTGGCTGCTAGGGCAATATTATCGCTTAAACTTTGACAGGTCGGCTGAGCCGTTGATACATGCGCTGCAATGCCATTGCCAAAAAATGATTTTTCACGCTGGTCTTTTATAAAATCAAAATATTGTGATGGCAGCGATAAGTCACCAGGGGCGATTTCTTGCTGTAATGAACCCGTAGCCGACAGCCCAATAATTTGGGTTACACCAAGGCTTTTTAATGCCCAGATATTGGCTCGATAGTTAACTTCGTGTGGTAATAACTGATGTTGCGCGCCATGGCGAGGTAAGAAATATAGGGTTAAATCGCCAAATTTACCTTCGATGATCTCGCCTGACGGTTCGCCAAAGGGGGTACTAATTTGATGTTGAGTGATAACTTCTAGGCCATCAAACTGATAAATTCCGGTGCCGCCGATAATTGCTAACATGGCTAGTTCCTGTTGGTGTTATATAAATTGGATTAAGAATGTGATGATTAAATGCCTGCTAATTGCCGCGGCAATTGGCTAATCCATTGTTGTATTTGATCGCGAACCGCTCGGTAACAATCGAGTTGTCGCTCAGGATCGGTAATATTCAACGCTAAAGCTGGTGGATCATCAAATTGGTGGCAGATCATTTTGGCGCTGCCGATATTGTTCGGGCAGGTCTTGCTCGCTTTATCACAAACGCTAAAGATAAGATCAAATTCAATATTATCAAATTCACTTAATAGTTGAGATTGATGGTCGCTAATATCGACTCCAGCTTCGAGCATGACCTTAACCGCATGCGGGTTGATGCCATGCCTTTCGATACCCGCCGAATAAAATTCGAACTCGGGTAATTTTAAGGCATTGGCCCAGCCATGAGCCATTTGGCTGCGACAAGAATTACCAGTACATAGAAACAATATCTTTTTAGTCATCATTAGCGCTCACTACAACTTGAGCCATAGGCAAAGCAGCTATAACAACGATGATGTTTCATGCTTATTCGTTGGGTTTGGCAGGCCTGTAGATCATCGCCTAATTCATATTCAAGATCATCATCGACTAGGGTACAGGCATATATTTTCATTTTACCGTCGCGTTTAACGATCATTTTTGACGATGAACACATAAAACGTGCTCGACTTGCTTGATCTTGATAATGCGTCATGCAATGTTCACTGACGTGTGGCACATGGGGTAATGAACCCGGAGTCAAGAAATCAGGGAAAGCGACAATTGTTAGATCTTGCGGCAAGCCATTAAGCGCAAATAAGTCACTAAAACCTTGTTCAACCTGAACTGTATCTTCGTCCTTTTCGATATGCCGCGCTAAAGAAACGTGAAAACCGCGTTGATGGAGCTCGCGCATTCCCGCAATGGCTTTAGCGAATGTGCCAGTGCCACGATGAGCATCATGGCTGGCTGGATCTAAATGATCGATACTAATGCGCAACGAAATAGGATTCGGATTGTGTTGCAAGGTGGTTAATTTTTCAAGCCGTTTAAATAACGGCTCAGTGCCATTGGTTAACACTAATACTGGTTTGTACTGCGAGGCATAATCGAGCATCTCGATAATTTCTTTGACCAAAAATGGTTCACCGCCAGTAAATGAAAACTGCTCAACACCCATGGTTAGTGCTTGGTCGATATAGGGTTTAATATCGGCCAATGTTGGACTTGCTAAACGTTTATCGCTCGGGCTAGAACCCTCAAGACAAAAGTCACAGGCTAAATTACACCGGGTGCCAGTGTGAAACCATAACTCTGTGAGTGCTTGGGGATCGATATAGCCCCGGGGATCACCGTTAGGGGTTACTAACCAGTCAGATGACTTTTGATCTTGGATCGCCATTAACAACAACCACCTGAGCTTTCACTACCTGAATTACTTACGCTGTCAGATGATTGTGAGTTGCCAAATGGTAATAAAGTGCCACAGCCATCAAAGATGCCGTAATGCTGCTCAAAGTTACCAATAAACTCAAAGTGTGGTTTAAAGCGTGTATCGTGGAGCATCCGCC
>JABSRS010000005.1:21827-26555 GCA_013214885.1 Gammaproteobacteria bacterium | reverse complement strand
AGCAATACCATGCAGTTCATTCGCCCAACTAAAACCTTAACCATCCTTTTTGGTGATCAATTAGTTGATGCAGAAATTCTTGGTTGTAAATCGGCGCGGATCATTCGCGGTCACCGTTTCCATTGTGATAAAGAACTGGTGTTAGATCACGCCGATAATTACATTTCGCTGCTTAAAGAGCAGGGCTATGTAATGGTTGATCACGAAGCACGTAAAGCATTAGTTAAACAGCAAGTTGAAGCGGCAGCTGCCAAAGAAAATGGCGTTGCGGAAATCGACCCAGAACTACTTGAAGAAGTAACGTCATTAGTTGAGTGGCCAGTAACCTTAGTCGGTAGCTTTGAAGAGAAGTTTCTTGATGTTCCTGCTGAAGCACTTATCTACACCATGAAAGACAACCAGAAATATTTCCCATTATTAGACAATAATGGCAAGTTGATGGCCCGCTTTATCTTCGTGGCTAATATCGAAAGTAAAGATCCACAACAGGTTATTTCTGGCAATGAAAAAGTGGTTCGCCCTCGCCTTGCTGATGCTGAGTTTTTCTTTAAACAAGATCAAAAAGTAACGCTTGAGAGCAGACTTGGTAGCTTGGAAAATATTTTATTCCAAAAGCAGCTTGGTACGCTAAAAGAAAAATCATTACGCATTGCGGCATTAGCCAATATTATTGCTACGCAAATTGGCACGAATGCCGTTGATGCTGAACGTGCTGGTTTACTGTGTAAAACAGACTTAATGACCGACATGGTATTGGAATTCCCTGACGTTCAAGGTGTGATGGGAATGTACTATGCACGCTTCGATGGTGAAACAGAAGATGTAGCAGTAGCACTAAATGAACAGTATATGCCGCGCTATTCAGGTGATCAATTACCAGGCTCATTGGTAAGCTGTGCTGTTGCTTTGGCTGATAAGTTTGATACATTGGTTGGTATTTTCGGCATAGGACAGATCCCTAAAGGCGATAAAGACCCATTTGCACTTCGTCGTGCTGCAATCGGTGCTTTACGAATCATTGTTGAAAAAGATCTAAATCTTGATTTGGTTGAACTCGTTAAAGCATCATCTCAATTATACGGTGATAAGCTGACCAGCGAAGTTGAAACCTCGGTGGTAGATTTTATGTTAGGTCGTTTTAATGCTTGGTATGCTGACCAAAACATCTCAACTGATATAGTTAAAGCGGTAATGGCGCGTCGTCCAACACGCCCTAGCGACTTTAATAAGCGTATTGAAGCAGTTACGGCATTTAGAGCTTTAGAAGCCTCTAAATCTCTAGCTGCCGCTAACAAACGTGTTGGTAATATCTTAGCCAAAACTGAAGATACTATTGCAGCTGTCGTTGACCAAAGCTTACTATCAGAACCAGCAGAACTTGCCCTAGCTGAAGTGGTAGCAGCTATTACTGCTGATTTAGAGTCAGTATTCGCAGCAAGCGATTACAACGAAGCCCTTACTCAACTAGCCCAGCTAAAAGAGCCTGTTGATACCTTCTTTGATAATGTAATGGTAATGTGTGATGACCAAGCCGTTAAATTAAACCGCCTGGCACTGCTAAACAATTTAAGAAATCAATTCTTAAATGTTGCTGATATCTCTTTATTACAGAGTTAAGAACTAACTCAATAATATTTTGATCAAAAAAACCACCTAATAAGTTAGGTGGTTTTTTTATGTGTGAATACCGGATACAAAAAAGGCAGAGATAAATCTCTGCCTTTTTATTGTTAGCTGATAAATTTAGAAAATATTAGAAATCTAAATTAGCTACTCTAAGTGCATTTTCTTCGATGAAGTGACGACGAGGTTCAACCTGATCACCCATCAGCGTGGTAAACAGTTGATCAGCTGCAATAGCGTCTTCAACCTTTACCTGAAGCATCCGGCGATTTTCAGGATCCATGGTAGTTTCCCATAATTGATCAGGGTTCATTTCACCCAACCCTTTGTAACGCTGAATATATAGCCCGCGTTTAGATTCCTTCATCAACCATTCAACCGCTTGAGCAAATGTTTCTATATTGATTTTGCGATCGCCACGCTGAATAAAGGCATCGTCTTCTAATAAACCGTTAATGTCATTACCTAGGGCAACAATATTGCGGTAGTCGCCTGACGCAAAGAATTGTGATTCAAATAGATATTTAGTATCAACACCATGCCTGCGGATAGTAACCTCAGGAATAAAGCGATTATGCTCTTCATCATGAATAATTTGTGAAGAGTAGATAGTACCTTCTACATCTTGATCATTAAGAGTCTTGACTAAACTAGCTATCCACTCATTAACGACTTCACTGTTTGCTAGCGCATCGGTGGTTAATTCTGGCGTATAAATTAATTGCGTTAATAGCGCGGTCGGGTAACGCAGTTTAAGACGACTAATAGCCTCTTCAACTTTTCTGAATTCACTAACCAGAGTCTCTAGTGCAGTGCCTGAAATGCCAGGAGCCTCGGCATTAACATGCAATGATGCATGGTCAAGCGCGATTGCAGTCAAGTACTCAGTTAGCACTTCATCATCTTTAATGTAGCGCTCTTGCTTACCTTTTTTCACTTTATAAAGCGGTGGTTGAGCAATATAAATGTAACCGTTTTCAACCAGCTCATTCATTTGACGATAGAAGAACGTCAGTAACAAGGTACGAATGTGTGAACCATCGACGTCGGCATCGGTCATGATAATGATTTTGTGATAACGAATCTTCTCTGGGAAATATTCATCGCGACCAATACCACAACCTAGTGCGGTAATCAGCGTTGCAACTTCCTGTGAAGATAGCATCTTATCAAAACGGGCTTTTTCAACGTTAAGGATTTTACCCTTAAGTGGTAAAATCGCTTGATTTTTACGATTACGGCCCTGCTTAGCACTACCGCCAGCAGAGTCCCCTTCCACGATATATAGTTCAGAAAGCGCTGGATCTTTTTCCTGACAATCGGCCAGTTTACCTGGTAAACCACCAAGATCTAACGCGCCCTTACGACGGGTCATTTCACGGGCTTTACGGGCAGCTTCACGAGCACGAGCGGCATCAACAATCTTGCCAATTACATTTTTAGCAATCGCTGGGTTTTCCAATAAGAAATCATTGAAGTTTGAACCCATGCTTTGCTCAACGGCCGTTTTGACTTCACTAGATACTAGCTTGTCTTTTGTCTGCGAACTAAATTTAGGATCAGGAACTTTAACAGAAATAACTGCGGTTAAGCCTTCACGGGCATCATCACCAGTGGCGCTGGTTTTGTTTTTCTTATTAAAGCCTTCTTTTTCCATGTAGTTATTTAACGTACGCGTTAATGCACCACGGAAACCAGCAAGGTGAGTACCACCATCGCGCTGTGGAATATTATTGGTAAAACATAAAATACTTTCTTGGTAACCATCGTTCCACTGCATTGCCACTTCAACAGTCGTGCCATCAGGACGCTCGTCAGTAAAGTGGAAAACTTCAGGATGAACTGCAGTTTTATTTTGATTTAGGTAAGTAACGAATGCGCTAATACCGCCCTCGTATGAGAAGTTTTTACTCTTACCTTCACCGCGTTCATCAACCAAGGTAATAGAGACGCCCGAGTTAAGGAATGACAACTCACGCACGCGCTTTGCCAGAATATCATAATGAAATAACAGGTTGGTAAAAGTATCGGCACTTGGCCAAAACTGCATCTTGGTACCAGTACCTGTACAGTCACCAATTTCTCTTAGTGGCTCAACTGGCACACCATGGCAGTATTCTTGAAAATGGACTTTATCATGGCGCTTGATGGTTATCTCAAGTTTCGAAGACAAGGCGTTTACAACCGAAACACCGACACCGTGCAAACCACCAGATACTTTATAAGAGTTATCATCGAACTTACCACCGGCGTGTAACACCGTCATGATAACTTCAGCGGCAGAGACGCCTTCTTCTTCGTGAATATCAACAGGAATACCACGGCCATCATCTTGTACAGAAACCGAACCATCAAGGTGAATCGTGATGGTTATTTCTTTACAGTGACCCGCTAAGGCTTCATCGATAGAGTTATCTACTACTTCGAATACCATGTGGTGTAAGCCGGAACCATCATCAGTATCACCGATGTACATTCCAGGGCGCTTACGCACCGCGTCTAGTCCTTTTAGAACTTTAATACTTGACGAATCGTAACTATTCTCTGACATATAATATTCTCGTTCTAATTATCCTGAATAACCACACCCTGTTTCACGTGAAACATTCGAGTCTGATATTTGCTGGTTTGAAGTTCTATTTGACTGACATCGATCACTGATAAAAACAATTGAGCCTGAGTATCGACCAGTTGGTCAATTAACACCTGCCGTTTATTAGTGTCGAGTTCAGACGATATATCATCAACCAGATAAATGGTTTGTTTGTTCACTTGCTCTCGTAAATGAACTCCTTGTGCAATACGTAAAGCACAAACCAAAAGCTTTAATTGTCCCCGTGATAAGGCATCCTGAACTGGCACATTACCACAGCGTAACCTTAGGTCCGCTTTATGGGGACCAGCAGTGGTATAGCCTAGGGCAACATCACGCTGATAATTACTTTCAAGCAATTGAAGTAATTCAACTTTCTTATCCCACCCCTGAGTGTAAGTTACCTTAACACAAACGTCGGGTAGAAAACGCTCTATTATACCCTGTAATACAGGATTAAACGAATTTATATAGTTATTTCTTAATGCGCTAAGTTGTTGTGCATGCTGTAC
>JABSRS010000005.1:19384-21817 GCA_013214885.1 Gammaproteobacteria bacterium | reverse complement strand
ATAGGATATTTCACGATAGCTAGCTTTGCGTTTTAACAAGGCATTTCGTTGCTTTAGCAACCGCTTACACTTGTTCCAAAGCGGGTGAAATTCATTATCGGTATGGAAGACTCCCCAATCGACAAATTGACGTCGAGTCTTCGGCCCTCCCGTCAATAGAGTAAAGCTTTCAGGGGTAATGAGTTGTAATGGTAGGTACTCGACTAACGATGTCAGCTTGTTAATCTTGTCGCCGTCGACCTTTATCGTAACATCACCATTTTTGAAACGCTGAACACCAACGGAATGACCATTAGCTCGGCCCCAAACAATTAAATTATCATGATCATGATGAATAACACGGCTAGCAAGATGGGTTCGAAATGAGCGACCTAAGGCAAGGTAATGAATGGCTTCTAGCAGACTTGTTTTGCCACTGCCATTTTCACCGTAAATGATATTTAGCTGAGTAAACTCTAATTTTACTTCAGCTAAATTTCTTATATTGTGGACTGAGAGTTGTTCTAATAACATTTAAAGCCGCATAGGCATGACTACATACATCGACTCTGAACTGTCAGCAGCCTCGATTAAACCACTACTGTTAGCGTCACCAAGGGTCATCTTAATTTGCTCGCTCTTAAGCGCGTTTAAAGCGTCTAATACGTAGCTGACATTAAAACCAATTTCAAGATCATCGAATTGATAATCAAGATCAACCAACTCTCGTGATTCTTCTTGTTCTGGGTTATTGGCCGTTATCTTTAACTCATTAGTTGAAAAGTTAAAACGAACCCCTCTAAATTTTTCATTAGACAATATTGATGCCCGGGCCAATGCTTGCTTTAACTCTAAACGAGAGGTAATAATTATTTTATCACCGCCACGGGGTAATACCCGCTGATAATCAGGAAAACGACCATCGACCAACTTAGTGGTAAAGGTTGCATTATTGATATTGGCACGTAAGTGACTTTCACCTATTTGCACGGTTACTGGTTCATCTGTTGCTTCGATAATACGCAGCAGCTCCACCACTCCCTTACGAGGAACGATAACTTGCTTACTTGGCAATTGCGCGTTTATTTTACGACTGCTTACTGCAAGGCGGTGACCATCGGTGGCAACCGTTTTTAATTGATCATTGTTGGTTTCAAACAACATCCCATTTAAATAATAACGAACATCTTGGTTAGCCATTGAAAATTGAGTACTTTCGATGACCGATCGTAATAGGTGCTGCGGAACAACAAATTCGGTGTCGCTGTGCCAATTGTCGATATTGGGGAAATCATCTGCTGATAATATTGATAACGTAAAGCGACTGCGACCGGATCGAATAATCATCCGCTCACCTTCGATTTCTATTTTGATATCGGCACCGTCTTGCAAGCCTTTACATATATCAAGAAACTTTTTGGCAGGTACAGTCGTGCGGCCACCAATCACTTCACCTTCAAGTGTCGTGGTACCAATTAATTCAACCTCAAGATCCGTTGCTGTCATTTTCAGTAAATTATCACTTACTTCTAATAATACATTAGATAAAACGGCTAGAGTGTGACGACGTTCAACGGCACCAGAGACTAATGTTAATGGTTTAAGCAACTGCTCTCTAGCGATAGTAAATTTCATAAAAGTCCTGATATTTATTGTCTATTAGGTTGATAACGTTCGAATTAAATTAGAATAGTCTTCTTTGATATCATGACTTTCTTCTCTAAGAGATTTAATTCGACGACAAGCGTGTAATACAGTGGTGTGATCACGACCACCAAAGGCTTCGCCAATCTCAGGTAGACTGTGATTGGTTAACTCTTTAGATAAGGCCATTGCCATTTGTCGTGGTCTTGCCACAGAGCGAGTACGGCGCTTTGATAATAAGTCTGAAATCTTAATTTTGTAATATTCAGCAACCGTCTTTTGAATATTATCAATCGTCACTAACTTAGCCTGCAACGCCAGCAAATCTCGTAACGCTTCTTTGACAAAATCGATAGTGATTGGACGACCGGTAAAATTAGCGTTAGCCACAACACGATTTAAAGCCCCTTCTAATTCACGCACATTTGAGCGCAAACGTTTGGCAATAAAAAATGCAACCTCATCAGGCAAGTGAACCTTATGTTGTTCGGCTTTACGTTGCAAAATAGCAACACGCGTCTCAAGTTCAGGCGGTTCAATCGCGACAGTTAAGCCCCAACCAAAGCGTGACTTAAGGCGGTCTTCGACCCCAACAATTTCTTTCGGATACTTATCACTGGTCAAAATAACCTGATGATTACCTTCTAATAACGCGTTAAAGGTATGGAAAAACTCTTCTTGCGAACGCTCTTTATTAGCAAAAAACTGAATGTCATCAATAAGTAAGGCATCAACGCTGCGATAGTAGCGTTTAAATTCTTCAATCGCATTATTACGTAATGCTTTAACCATATCCTGCACAAAACGTTC